>CALBSU010000426.1 GCA_937967285.1 uncultured Acidobacteriota bacterium | reverse complement strand
CCCGCGGACCGCCCGATCCGACGAAGATCGTGCCTCCGTCGGTCTTCTGCGTCATCCACGACATGTCGCTGCCGCCGGCTGACATGTCACCATCGCTGCCGCGATCGAAGACCGCCGCGACGCCCTCCGAGACCAGAAATTCCTGCAGTTTCGACTGGAAAGCTCGCCCGCGCTGAAAATCCGATGCGTCATCGTCGGATGGAGCGGCGCGCCGGCGCTCGCGCGGGATCGGCGTCGTGGCAACCTCCTTCAGATCCTCATCGCTCATCCTCAGAACGATCCGCCCGTCGAGCAGTCGGACCTGACGCGCGGGCTGGATCAGCGCGATCCGGCCTTTCAGCTTGCCCCGGTACTTCTCGAAATCTGCTTCCGAGCGGATCGGCGCATAGACGACTTCCGCCGTGATCGCGCCCTGCGTGCCGGGAGTCCAGGATTTCGGGTAGCCGATCAGCGGAGAGACCTGCGGCTCAGTCATCGTGGCGTGAAACCGTTTGAGCGACCAGCCTTTGCCGAAAGCGAACTCTTCCTCGCGAATGTTGGTCAGCCCCCATTCGGCGAACTTCTTCTGCGCCCACTTCGATGCCTGACGGATCGCCGGCGAACCTGTCAGCCGCGGACCGTAGACATCAGAGAGCCAGACGATGTGCTCCATGACCTGGGAACGATTGAGCCCTTCGTCCCGGATCTTTCCGATCGTCGCCAGATCGAGCGATTCGCGCTCCTGCGCCGGCACGCCCGCGATCATCGTCAGTGAAATCACCGCAACCGCGGCGACCGTCATGTATCTATTAATATACCGGGTGAATCTGTTCATTAACCGACCTCGCTACTTTGAAAGTAAATACTCAATAATAAATCAGACGCCAAGGCGCCAAGACAACCAAGATAGCCAAGATGAATTATGGAGGTAATTGATTCGGTGTTCTTCATTTCCAGAGGTCGGCCATCTGTGGGTAAGTTTGATATACCTATCTGCAATCTACCTCTACCTTGGCCGTCTTGGTTTCTTGGCGTCTAGATCTCTTGGCCATCATGGCGTCTTGGCGTCTGATTTATTTTCGCAACAGGGCTTTTAAAATGATCAGATTTCGATCGGGACCTCTCTGCCCCGGGCCGTGACGCGTTCGATCCCCGTGATTCTTCCATCCTCGACCAGCAGCGCGTGGTCGAAGTTGTTGACCGTCGGGCAGACGTGGCGCGGAACGAGGTAGAGGTAATCGCCCACCTGCGGCTCAGGCTCATCGGCCGGGATGTTGATCGGCAGATGCTCTTCGCTCGGCTTGTCGGGAACGAAGCCGGGATGGCCGAGGACCGTGCAGGTCGGCACACCGGCATCGGCCGAGACCGACTTGTGACCGGCATCGCACGTCACGCGGTGAGCCGTCGGCCGGCTGACGACCGTCGTCACCACCACCGCCGCGGGCCTGTAACCGTAATCGGCCGGCAACTGCCCCTGGCTCGTGAAGTCGCCGTAGACCACTGTGCCCGGCGAAGCCCTGTGAATGAACTGCGCCTCGCTGAACGGCTTGTAAGAGATCGTGCACGGAAATGCCGGAGTCCCCGCCGTGATCACCTCCTCGACGACGATCCCCGCCTTGTTCAGGTCCTCGACAATCTGCATGAGCTGATCGTAGCCGCTGTGAGCGACGATCTCGCGGGCCGCGAGGTCCTCGTACTTGCTCAGATGTCCGTCGTAGTAGTGCAGTCCGCGGAAGACGAGTCCCGACTGTTCGATCGCCGAGGCCAGCGCAACGACCTCGGCCACGCGTTCCTGTTCGATGCCGGTCCGGTTGAGCCCCGGATTGACGTCGATGAACAGTCCGACGCGGCCGCCGACCCAGACCGGGACCTGTTCAGCCGTCTCGACCAGCGCCGAGATGCGCAGCTCCGGTTTCATCTCCGCAAGCTCGCGGACGCGACGGGCGTTCGCTCCGACCATTGGATAGGCGACGAGGATGTCCTTCGCCCCGGCATCCGCCGCGGTCTGCATTTCGAGCGTCGTCGCGCACTTGACGCTCGTCACTCCCCGCTCGGCCATCTTGCGCATGACAAAGCCGAGTTTCGAGGTCTTGACATGCGGGCGCCAGCGTTCGGGATCGTTGCCGAGCACGCGGATCGTCGCGTCGATGTTGG
>CALBSU010000425.1 GCA_937967285.1 uncultured Acidobacteriota bacterium | reverse complement strand
TCGTCGAAGGTCGACTCGCGGACGATCATCGACACCAACGGCGCCGAACAGCTCCTCGGCCAGGGCGACATGCTCTTCCTTCCCCCGGGCACATCCCGACTCGTCCGCGTTCACGGCTCGTATGTGGACGAGAAGGAGGTCAAACGCATCTGCGACTTCGTCCGACAGCAGGGCAACCCGGCTTACGACGAGAAGGTCGTCATGAGCGAGAAGGAGGCCGAAGGCTCCGAGGGCGGAGATTTCCCGCGAGACGAAAAGTACGACGACGCTCTGCGCATCGTCCTGCAGTACCGCAAGGCTTCGACTTCCCTGCTCCAGCGCAACCTCAGAATCGGTTACGGCCGCGCCGCGTCCATTATTGATATGATGTTCCGCGAAGGCATTGTCGGCCCTGAAGACGGCAGCAAACCGCGCCAGGTACTGGTCCCGCCCGACTTCCTCGAACGACTCGATCAAATGCGGGAAGAACAGGATTTATGAGTTTTGCTGTGGAAATCGTTTAATCTACACACCTTAAATTACGATATTTTCAGAATTTACAGCTATTTGTTGAAAACAGAACACTTAAGAGATTGTCGATTAATTGTGCAATCTGCTGTAAATGGCTAGTTTATATGAATTTAAGGCCCTGTTGCACAGCATTTCCACAGAGTTTTCCACAGATTTTGTGGAAAAGAGGGTTTAATCTCTGTAGCTTAAGATATCTGATTTTTTAAACGCAGAGGCGCAGAGTGAGCAGAGACTTTCTATTGCGTCAATGTTCACGATGATACTCAGGGTGTTGAGATCCGGAATATCAATCTCTGCTCCCTCTGCGCACTCTGCGATAAAAACTCATCTGCTTATTGACGGCTGGCGCTGATGAAACTGCAACTGGCACTGGACACACCGGATCTCGGTCACGAGCTCGAACTGGCGGGCAGAGTGGCTGAGCACGTCGATCTGATCGAAGCGGGGACACCGCTCCTGATCCGCGAGGGTATCCGGGCTGTCCGTGAGCTGAGAAGGCGACATCGCGGAAGGCCGATCGTGGCGGACATCAAGGTGATCGACGCCGGCGAACCGATCGCCGAACTCGCCTTCGCAGCCGGTGCGAGCGTGGTAACCGTCCTCGGCGGAGCATCGAACGATGTCATCGAGCGCGTCGTCAGATCTGCGACACGTTATGACGGTCTGGTCATGGCCGACAGCTTGAGCATGACGGACATAGTCGAGAGGGCGAGAGAGCTCCGCGAGCTCGGCGTCGCCTCTCTCTGCATCAATCGAAGGGGATTCCGCCAGGCAAAGTCATCAGAGGATCGAATCCGGCAGATCGGAGAACTGATCTCGCGCATCGACCTGCCCGTCTACCTTGCCGGCGGCATCGACGTCAGCGAACTGAACCGAATCCGCCAATTGCCAGTCGCAGGGGTCATCGTCGGCGCAGCCATCGCGGAGGCGGCCAATCCCGTCGACGCAGCCAAAGCCATGCGCGCCCTGCTGGACCGGCGCTGATCGCCGACTTCCCGCTCTGCTTTCCATACACGCGCGACGACTCTGCTCCCGAATGATTGCGGGAATCGATGAGCGTCAACACCTGTGGACGATCAAGTCACTGATTGTGGACAGGTTGTCGGGGTTTCTGACGGATGGTATCCGAAGAAATGAACTGTCAGTTGGAAATTTTGGATCGGCTCAGGCGGCTTGTTCGAGGCGGGCGGGTGACGTGAGGCCGTAGTCTTCTTCCCTGTCGGGGATCAGATCCCCTGAATGAATCTCGATGCCGGCCTTGATCAGACAAATCACCGGAATCATATCAAGCGCCAGCGCAACCAGCCCCAGAGCGTATCCCTTACGCCTGACAACGGCCGGCGCGCTCGCCAGAATGAAGACATAACCCACCACCGGCATCACCTTGAGCACTCTCCACGCTATGCTCGTTATCTGCTGCATCTCAATGCTCCATTATTACTCTTCTCAAGTCCTTCTCTTCTCCACTCGACGCGTTGTCGAATGAACTCCACTAATCTGTATTGCAAATACAATGCCAGAACTACCGGATTATATTCCCGAGACGCGGCCGGAGAGATAAAATCGTTTTTCTTGACGACTGAGGGTTCGAAATAAGAGATCCTGCGAGTCCATGTTAGATTATGGTTAAATTTTTGTTCAGACCTTGCTAATCCTTGCCGGGAATTGGTCGGCGCGGGAGCGAAAAGGTATACTTGGCGACTCTGATGAACTATTCAGCGTAAAAGATTCGCTGTTCATAATAAGGAGAGTAAGATCATGTTCCGGTTATTACCCCGCGAGGAGAAGTATTTCGATCTCTTCAATCAGCTGGTCGCCCTGGTCGGTACAGGAGCCGCCAAGCTGCAGCAATTATTCACAGATTTTGATAATCGTTCGAAGTACGCTGATGAGATCAAGGATATCGAGCATCAGTGTGATGAATTGACTCACCTGATCGTAAAACGCCTCAATCAGACATTCATCACACCGATCGATCGTGAGGACATTCACGCTCTGGCAAGCGGGCTCGACGATGTAGTGGATGCGATCGACTACACAGCGCGCCGGGTGATCCTCTACCGCGTCGAACAACCGACCGAGCACGCACTGAAGATGACCGATGTCATGATCAGGCTGGCCGCATCGCTGGAGAACGCGGTCAAGGCGCTCGGAAGTGACGGGGAGAAGGTGCTGCAGGACTGCATCACGATCCACACGCTCGAGAACGAAGGGGACTCCTATCACCACGAGGCCGTAGGCAACCTCTTCGCCAACGAGCACGACACGCTGACGATCATCAAGCTCAAGGAGATCTACGAGAAGATGGAGCGGATGATCGACAAGTGCGAGGACGTAGCCAATGTGCTGGAAGCGATCGTCCTCAAGAATGCCTGATCGGTGCCGGTATTTTTCAGCCTCCCAATCTGTACGGGCGCGGAGAGTCGCGGCTGGGCGCAATTCCACGCTCGAAGACTGTTACTGTAATCAAAAACTGGGGAATGTATGACCACGACGTTGATCCTCGTAGTGATCATCATCATCGTTGCACTCATCTTCGACTACACCAACGGATTCCATGATGCGGCAAACTCGATCGCGACGGTCGTTTCGACGCGAGTGCTGACGCCCGGCAGGGCGGTGCTCATGGCGGCTTTCTTTAATTTCATCGCCGCCTTCGGATTCGACACGCACGTGGCGAAGACGATCGGGAGCGGACTGATCAATGTCGGAATGATCGACAACTATGTCGTTCTGGCCGGCCTGATCGGAGCGATAGCCTGGAATATCATCACGTGGTATCTCGGTCTGCCGACCAGTTCATCGCATGCCCTGGTGGGAGGTTACGCCGGTGCGGCTGTGGCCAAGGCCGGGTTCGGGGTGCTGCTCTGGTCGAAGTGGCCGAGCGGATGGCCCGGGACGCTGTCGTTCATCGTCATCTCGCCGCTGATGGGCCTGATCCTCGGCATGACGCTGATGATCCTTGTCTCGTGGATCTTCAGGAACTTCGCTCCGAGCCGTGTCGACAAGCTCTTCCGCGTGCTGCAGATACTGTCGGCCTCGCTCTACAGTTTCGCGCACGGCCTCAACGACGCGCAGAAGACGATGGGTATCATGATGGCGGCGCTGGTGGTCGGAGGCTACTATGCCAAAGGCCATGATGTCCCCTTGTGGGTGATTCTGTCGGCGCACGGCGCTATCGCTCTGGGAACTCTCTCGGGAGGCTGGCGGATCGTCAAGACGATGGGATCGAAGATCACCAAGCTGCGTCCGGTCGGAGGGTTCTGCGCCGAGACGGGCGGAGGAATCACGGTCATCGTCGCATCGACGCTCGGCATACCTGTTTCGACCACACATACGATCACAGGGGCGATCGTCGGCGTCGGATCGACCAAGCGTTTATCGTCGGTCCGCTGGGGAGTGGCCGGCAGGATCGTCTGGGCCTGGGTCCTGACCATCCCGATGGCCGCAGCGATAGCGGCGCTCTCTTACTACATCATCTGGCTGATCTTTTGATCAGGGTTCCGTCCGATTAATCACCGGCGACGATCCTGTCGGATCTGACTCTGTCGATCCGGCAGGGGGCGTGCCCCCTTCCTCATAAAAATCGCATCCCGACCGATCGGAATGAATCCTTCCATTGATCATTCATGCGGGATCGATAAAATGATCATTCAACAATAATTCAATAATTGGACGGGCGACGAACCTGGAGTCGACACCGGCAATATCCGGTTTTCTCAAGAAAAAGGAGAAGAATGAACCACGGATTCCGTAATGACGTGTCGGGCAGGAGGATCTTCACTGCCACGATATTCGCAATCATGTCGCTGAGCGCGATTCTGCCGGTCGTCCCGGGGCAGGCGAGAACCGGAAGCGTTGAGAGAATAAAGGTTCACGCCAGATCACTCGAGGGCAATCTCGACGGTGACTCTCCCGACAGGGACGTCTCGATCTACCTGCCGCCGAGTTACAGAACGGACAGGAATCGTCGGTACCCCGTGGTGTATATGCTCCACGGATTCACCGACAGCGACCGGCAATGGTTCGGCATCGACGGCACCAAGCACTGGATCAACCTTCCGGAAGTGCTCGACAAGACGTTCTCGGACGGCAAGACGAGAGAGGTGATAGTCGTCATGCCGAATGCTTACACGCGCTTCAAAGGGAGCATGTATTCGAACTCGGTGACGGTGGGCGACTGGGAGACCTTCGTCGCCAGGGAGCTGCCGGCATGGATCGATTCGCATTACCGCACGCTGGCGCGGCGTGAGAGTCGGGGACTGGCGGGCCATTCGATGGGCGGTTACGGCACGATGCGACTTGGCATGAAGTTCCCTGACGTCTATTCGAGCATCTACGCGCTGAGCCCGTGTTGCATGGATCCCGGACGCTACAACCCGGCCATGAAAGAGATGATGAAGAGCGTCGAGGCGGTCAGAACCGACGAGGAGGTCTTAAAGCAGAATTTCTTCGTCGTTGCGATGCTGGCCTCGGCCGCGGCATGGTCGCCGAACCCGAAGAATCCGCCGTTTTACATCGATCTGCCGTTCAGGGATGGAGAACCGCAACCGGATATACTGGCGCGCCAGCATGCCAATGCGATACTGGCGATGATTCACCAGTACATTCCGAATCTGAAGCGGCTGAAAGCGATCGGGCTGGATGCGGGCACCAGGGACATGGGCATCTCGCCGGCAACGAAACAGCTGGATCAGGTGCTGACCGATTACGGCATAGCCCATTTTTACGAAAGCTATGAGGGCGATCACCTGAACCGCATAGCTGAGCGACTGCAGACCAGAACGATGCCGTTCTTCTCAGAGAATCTGTCGTTCGAGCAGGGGAAACGCAGATAGCGCTTAATCATGAGAAAGGAACACAGATGAACAGAAAGAGGCAAATCGCAGCATTGCTGGCCGTATTCTTCCTGACGGCAATTCCGGTCATGGCACAGGCGCCGAGCGCGCCGCCTCAGGTCGTTTCACCGGAAGTGCATGCCGATCGCAAAATCACGTTTCGCCTAATGGCGCCTAAAGCGGAGAATGTGCGGCTGACCGGCTCCGATATTCCCGGCATGGGACCCGGCAAGGAGATGGCGAAGGCCGACAACGGCGTCTGGGAGATCACGATCGGTCCGGTCGACCCGGGAACCTACAGGTACATGTTCAATCTCGGCGGAGTGCCCGTGATCGACCCGCGCAACCCCTTGATCAGCGAATCGAACAACAACGTCTGGAGCCTGGTCAATGTGCCCGGCTCGGAATTTCAGGACACGAAGAACGTGCCGCGCGGAGCGGTCAGCGAAGTGACCTACTATTCGACGGCGCTCGGCAGGTTCCGTCGCATGCATGTCTACACGCCTCCGGGGTACGAATCGGGCAAGGGGAAGTATCCCGTCTTCTATCTGCTGCACGGAGCGGGCGATTGCGATGACGCGTGGTCGTCGGTCGGACGGGCCGGTTTCATCGTCGACAATCTGATCGCGGCCGGCAAAGCGAAACCGATGGTGATCGTCATGCCGGCCGGGCACACCAGCCGGGCAATGCGCGTCACGCCGCCTCCTGGCGGCGCGCCTCCGCCCGATGAGTTCGTGCAGGACTTCGTGACAGACATCATGCCTTATGTCGAGAAGAACTACCGCGTTCTGACCGATCGCGGCAGCCGCGCGATCGCCGGCCTGTCGATGGGCGGAAGCCAGACGCTCAACATCGCGCTGCCCCATCTGGAGAAGTTCGCTTACGTCGGCGTCTACAGTTCCGGACTGCTCAACGCCTTCATTCGCGCACCGCAGCCGGGGGCTCCGCGCCCCGCAGCGGATGCGGTCCCGCCGATCTCCCCGACGGGCGAGGCCTGGATCAAGCAGCATCAAGCGAAACTCGACGACGCGAGCCTGAAAAAAGGCCTCAAACTGCTCTGGTTCGCAACGGGCAAGGAAGATTTCCTGCTCGGTATGACCAGGGGAACGCTGGATCTGCTCAAGAATCACGGCTTCAATCCCGTCTATGAGGAGACCGCGGGCGGGCATAC
>CALBSU010000424.1 GCA_937967285.1 uncultured Acidobacteriota bacterium | reverse complement strand
ATGCCCGGCTCCGCGCCGCCCAGTCGCTCGACCTCGCCGGCCAGCGACAGGAGGCCCTCAACATCTACAAGGAAGTTGCGACTCTGCCCAACGTCTTCGATTCTCAGGACAGGGCAAAGGACGGACTCAAGAAGCCGTATGAGGTGAAGAAGTAGGCGGTAGGCAGTTGGCGGTAGGCAGTAGGCGGTAGGCAGTAGGCGGTAGGCAGTAGGCGGTAGGCAGTAGGCAGTCTCAGGATAGGCGGACGTGTTAAATCCGCTATCATGCCTCAAAAAATTCGGATTTTATTTCAGGAACCGCTGACCGCAACTGCCTACTACCTACTGCATACTGCCTACTACTCCCCGCCATCCACCTCAGCATCCGAGCGGCGAGGCTTACCGAATATCCAGACGATTCCGATACTGAGAAAATAGAGGCCGAGCATGGGCGCGGCGAACATCATCATGTTGAAGGCGTCCGGCGTCGGGGTCAGCACGGCGGCGATGATGGCGATGACGACTACGGCGTAGCGCCAGACGCGGATCATCAGCCGCGGCGTGATCAGCCCGATTCTGCCGAGCACGAAGGCGATGGTCGGGATCTGGAAGACGATGCCGAGGCCGATCATGATCATGATGATCAGGTCGAGATAGTCTTCGGCGTCGAGCAGCGTGCGGAATCCGCCCTGCTCCGCCCAGCCGAGCAGATAATCGCAGGCTGCCGGGAAGGCGATCTTGTATGCGAAGCTGGCCCCGAGCGTGAAGAAGAGCGTGGCCATGAAGAGGACCGGAACAATATATTTCTTCTCGTGTTTATAGAGTCCCGGAGAGATGAATGCCCAGAGCTGGTAGAAGAGAAAGGGCACGGCCAGCGCGATGCCCGAATAGAGGGCGACGCGAACATAGACCATGAAGGCGCTGGTCACGCCGCGAAGGACCAGCCGGTTGTTCTCATCGTCGAAGAAGAGCCTCGAATCGCCCTCCTGAAAGATCTTGTCGAGCGGGGTCTCGGCCGGCAGGATCGACTTTCCGACCGACCACGGTGAAGCCAGAACCAGTTTCGAGGTCTTGTCGACCGTTATCCGCTTGACGGGGATTGTCGTTCCGAGCGGAACCTTGACGTCGTTGACCGCGATCTCGCGGGTGAAGGTGTACTGGACGATCTCGCCCTCTTTGACCTTCGAAATATCGATATTGCCGGATGATTCCTGCTGGGTCCGGCGTTCCTTCTGGAGCTGCTGGACCACGGGCACGGCCAGAAATCGATAGATGTAGTCAGAGAAAGCGAAGCATAACGCGAAGGCCGCCGCGATGATGATGACGGAATTGATCAGTCTCTTCCGCAGCTCGTCGAGGTGGTCGAGAAAGGACATTTGCAGGGTTTCTTCCTGCTCGATCACGGTACTCATCTGCGTCAGATCCAGCGCTGTTTTTCAGCAGGCGCCGCGGCGGCGCCGGTCGTTGCGGGTTCGACAGCCTCAGCGGGCTTCTCGTCCGAACCGGCGGTTTCGTAGGTGCTGTCGGGAATATTGTCGTTGGTGTCGGCGGAGTAGCTGTCCTCGTACGGATATGGATCGGAGCCGTGATTATCGTAGCTGGACGACGCGATGCTCGACGTACTGCTGCTTCTGGTAGATTCCAGCTCTACTTCCTGTTCCCAAGTGCGTTTGAAATCATCCGACGCCTTGCGGAACTGGGCCATCGCCTGGCCGAGCGATTTGCCGAGCTCGGGCAGTTTGCGCGGACCGAAGACGATCAGCGCGATGACCAGTATCAAGACAACTTCCGGCATTCCGAGTCCCATAATTCCTGCTTCCTCTCAACGGCTCTCACAACCTGTAAGGATGAATGACATTTTGATCAATGAATTTTTAACTATAAGTGAGGGGAGAATGCCAGTCAAGCACCCGTTTCCGGCATCCTGACGCGGCTGTGCCGGTCATTTCTTCTCGGCGTAATAGCCCTGTCTGGTGCGGACCGCGAGACCCGGTTTGTTGATTCTGACCTCGATCTGTCGCCACTTTCCGTCGAAGCGTTCATTGTTCGAGGAGTAGGTGATCGTGTACTGGTTGCGCAGTTCCTCGACGGTATTGGCGAAAGCTTCGCGGAGCGTCGAGCCGCCGGGCGATCTGAAGAAGCGGCCGCCGGTTCTGAGCGTCATCGTCTTGAGCACCTCGGCGCCTGAATCCCGTCCGGTGGCGCCCGAGAACGCGGCGTCGCTCATATCGACGGCGTAGATGGCCACTTCGGAGGAGATCGCGCCGCGCAGCGAGTCATCCATCGACTTTCGGCTCTCGGTGTCGGCGCCGTCCGAGACGACGAGGATCACCCGGCGACGCTCAGTCCGCTTGCCCAGCGTCTCGGATGCCTGAAAAATTCCGTCGTAGAGCGGGGTATTGCCGTCGGCTCGCATCGCCCAGACCGACTCCGGGACGTCCTTGTATTCGGTGAAGTCCTGGAGCATTTTGATCTTAGTCCCGCCGAAACTGTAGATCGAGTAGAAATCGCCGGGACGGATGCCCGAGATGAAGTTGGCGCAGGCCGCACGTTCGAGCGAAAGCTTGCGTTCCATGCTCCCGCTGTTGTCGAGCAGGATCGCCGTTACGAATGGCATCTCCTCGAAGCTGAAGGTCAGTATCTCCTGCTCCTTTCGGTCCTCGAGGATCCTGAAGTCTGCGGCCTTGAGTCCGGGAACGTATCTTCCCTCGGCGTCGGTGACGGTGACGTTGACGACGACCACGTTCGTTTCGAGCGAGATGGCGTCCTCTGACGGTGGCGATTTCTTCTGCGGCTCGTCCTGGCCTTCCTGGCGCTCGACGATCTTGATCCTCAGCTCGTTCGGCCGTTCCTGCTGCGGGCGCGCAGGCTGCTGCGGACCGCCGTCCGGCAGAAACAGGCTGAACAATATGACGGGAATCAGAAATCGAATCATGGTTAAATATCAGGCCGCGGCGCGCTGCTTTCTTACTTTATACTACTAGACCACCGTGATTTTGATACCCGCCCGTGGACTGAAGATCCACGGCTAAATTCAGCTGCCGCGGTCGCGGCGCTGCTGTATACGATTCAGTTATTCCATCAAAATCACTCTGGTGCTGAACTACTTTCTACTTTCTACTTTTTACTTTCTACTCACCTGATATATCCCTTGAGCACTCTGATCAGTTCGATGATCTCGTTGGCGTCGTCGATGACTGAGATCGAGACCATGTGCCTTGAGGTTTTTGACAGGTTATCGTTCAGCCGCTGGGAGGTCTTATCGAGTCTGGCGATGGCTTCATCGAGGGAGGCCGGAGGGGACTCCAGCGGTTCATCCTTCGAGCTGCCGGATTCCGAGCGGATCTGTTTGGCGCTCTTCTCAATGTCGCGGAGCTTCTTTTCGATCTCGCGCGGCAGGCTGACGATCGTCCGGTGCGCGTAGTTCCTCGATATTTCGGCGGAGAGATCGGCGATCTGAGCGCCTTTTTCGAGCAGTTTTTTGTGTTCGTTCTCTTCTCGTTTGATCCGCATCCGCTTGAGCGTGTCGATCATGGCCTCGCTCTGTTCCTCGACCGGCGGGCCGCTGGCGCTCTGTGCCCATACCGCCGGGGCGATCAGCAGAGTCATCACCAGGATGAAGAGGACGCGAATCATCACTTCATTTATATCAACCGGATGCGAACAGATCAATATTCGCAGTTCAGGATTCTTTTCGGGTTGCCGGTCTTCTTGATGCTCAGATCGATGCCGAGCAGTTTGCTGGCAAGGCCGCGGATCACTTCGTCCTCGAGCCTGCCGTTGGACTGGCCGTCGATCCATGTGTTGCCTGTCACGGGATCGGGCAGCCGGCCCTGGATGTGGGCGGCGACGAAGAGCTGCGAACGCTTCTGATCGAGCGGAAGCGCCGATATCTCCAGCCAGAACCGGCCCTGCGTCCAGTTGCGGACGTCGCTCGCCGGCATGACGGCAAGGTATTCCAGGTCGTTGCGTGTTGTTACTCCGCGAGTGTAGACGACCGGAGTGGTGATCAGTCTGCCTTCGGTCATCCTGCTCTTCGACTCATCGAGAGCGATATTGCACTTCTTGAGAACCTCTTTCGCGGTCTCGATGATCTGCTCCCTTGCCACGCCCATCGTGTAGGGATTGTCGAGCGGCTGTTCGGTCTTCGGACGATCGAACTGTATCTGGGCGCTGGCGACCGCCGGCAGAAGACCGACAGTAGCAAGCAGGAATATCGACTTGAGTATCCACCTGGGTTTCATAAAAATTGGACTTTCCTTTTCTGTTCAAATCGTCGCTATGCGAATCAGTCTGTCGGGCGGGAATGATTACGAGTTCACACAATAGCAGTTAATATAAGTTCACTTCAAGTCCGCAGTTCGATCGGCATGACGCATCGCGCGACAGGGTATCCGGCAACCGCCGCGGAGGTTCATGGAATGGAAATATTTTCCGGCAGAAATTACAGTGGAGAGTAAGTTTTACATTCAGACGAGGAACTCAAGGTGTTATGCGGGCGGAATCGAGTGACATGTAACTTCTTTGTTTTCAGTATGATTCGGGGGCGGGGCAGGGTGTGGAGTTTTATGGCATCCGGTTTGCATTTACCTGAGTGGGGCAACGAGATACCAGGTGGAACATTCCACTGACGGTGTCAGTGGTTACCAGGGTGAGGAAGGTAACCACGTTTTTAAAGGCGCTACAGGCTTCCCACGACTGTAGCGCCTTTATTTTCATGGAAACCTCAATCTTCCTGGAAATCCTCATCGACTAGAACTAATATTAATGTGTTATCTGAATTACGCGACCTCAAGTATTTGCGGAATCTGGAAATTGGTGTGAGCGAACTTTGATCTGATCTTCCGGCAAAAATTAATCAGAAAAGAATTGACGAGCGAGAATAAGGTGGCAGACGGGAGGTGTGGCCGGTGCATGACTGCGGGCCTGCAAAGGTAAGACGCGGTAAGGGATGCACCGCAATCGCACCATGCACCGACCAGACTTCCTGTTGTACCTCAGCGCTGAAATTCCAAGTAATCCGGTCCTGTCAAAAACTCCGGCACATAATGTAGAATCCGGCGATGCCCGATTTGAGCGAATATCGCGGAAGGTTCGGCGACTTTCATGCCGAGCTGGAGGAGGACGCCTGGCTGTGCCGGTCCGGCGGCAGGAGTGCGTCCGAACGGGCGCATATCACGAGCGAGTACTCTGATCTTTTCACGACTGGCGCGATGAGCGATCTGGAGACGGCGCGGAGCGAGATCGCCGAGTGGCTGGAGACGGAGCGGCGAGCCGTCGACAGGCTGAGAGTCTTTGCGATCTTCGGCTTCGTCGGGCTGCGGGCGTCAGGGATCGAGACGGAGATCGAGCGTTATTTCCGCGCATCCGGGATCGAGCACCGCGGGCAGGGCGTTCCGCTCAACCGGCTGGACCGCTGCATCGCCGCTGAGAAGATCGCCGCCGATCGGCGCGAACTCGCCGGGAAGCGTTCCGATCTGAGAGCCGGCGCTTCTGATCTTTACGGCGAAAGGCTCGAGATCTGGAAGAGGTCGCTGGTCGAGGCCGGCCGGACGAACGGTTTCACAGGGATCCGGCGCGAGCTTTTGGGCGACGATCAGATTTCGCTCGCCGATCGTGCCGAACGACTTTTGTCGGGAACTGAGCGCGGGTATATCGCCGAGCTGTCGGCAATTCTGCCGGCGGAGACCGGCGTTTCGATCGACGATGCGACCGATGCGGATCTCGACCATCTCGATTTCAATTCCGGTTACGATGCGTGGTTTTCGCCCGAGAGGATGGCGCCGCTCTGCCATGAGATCTTCGACGGGTTCGGGTTCAGGGTTGCCGGCCAGAAGAATCTCAGGTTGACTCAGGACTCAGGACCCGGCGCCGCGTGTTTTCCCGTCCGTGTGCCGGGTGACATCCGGCTTTCGGTCGAGATTTCCGGGACGCAGAAAGGCTGGCGTTCATTTTTCGCGGCGGCGGGGAGGGCGCAGAGCTACGCGTGGACATCCGGGAATCTGCCGATCGAATTCCGACGCGTCGTGCGGTGGGGGGACTCGGCGCTTTCGAACTGCTGGGCCGATCTGATCGCCGGAATAATCTCGGAGGATCACTGGCTGCAGGGATCGCTCGGGCTGATCGAAAATGCGAAGCTGCGCCGGATGCTGAGGCTGGTCAGGCTGATCCGGATCAGGCGCGCCGCCGCAGGCCATCTCTTCGATCTCGAAACCCTCGAGTCCGGCTCGGACCCCTTCCGAACCTATGCCGAGCGGATGGGAGATGCGCTGAAGGTCCGCTGCGATTCCGCGGCGGCTCTGATGGATGTCTCTCCGGGATTCAGTCACGGCAACACGCTCCGCGGCGCGGCGCTCGAAGCTCAGTTGAGGGATCATCTGAAGACGCGATTCGGGGAACGCTGGTGGACCTCGCGCAAGGCCGGAGAGATGATCATCGATCTGTGGAATACGGGTCAGCGGTATTCGGCCGAGGAGCTTGCCGGAATCATCGGACTCGGCGATCTGGACTTCGACTGGCTGGCGGCGGACCTGGTCCG
>CALBSU010000423.1 GCA_937967285.1 uncultured Acidobacteriota bacterium | reverse complement strand
GCGTGGCGAAGAAATCGAAGGTCTCGCGAAGCCTGTTGATCAGGTAGCGCTCATAGGAGAAGTGAAGTTTCGCTCTGGTGCCGCTGGTGAAGAGGACGAAGGTCGGGGGCCGGATGCCGGCCTGAGTCAGATAGAGGACCTTGAGGCGGCTGCGGGCGGCGATCGTTGCCCTCGGCTGGTCGAGGTGATCGCGGAAGAACTGATTGAGCTGGCCGGTCGTGATGCGCATATTGCGTGCAGCATTTGCCCGGGCGATGAGGTTGGGCAGTCTGACTACACGTTGCCCTGAGAGCGCGGAAATGAAGATGATCGGGGCGTAGTCGAGGAATTTCATGGTATCGCGAATCTTCGTCTCGTACTCTTTGGTGGTATAGGTGTCCTTCTCGACGGCATCCCACTTGTTGACGACGATGATGATCGACCGGCCGGCCTCATGAGCGTATCCGGCGATGTTTGCGTCGAGCGCAGTTACGCCTTCAATTGCATCGATCAGCAGCAGCACGACATCGGCCCGTTCGATGTGCTTGCGGGCCATGACGACCGACAGGACCTCGGCCATCTCGGTCGTCTTGCCCTTGCGGCGAATTCCCGCCGTATCGATCAGACGCAACCGGATCTGCCCCAACTCCTCGTCGACCGTCTCGACCAGACTGTCGACGGCATCCCGCGTGGTACCCGGAATCGGCGAGACGATGACGCGCTCCTCGCCAAGCAGCTTGTTGACCAGTGACGACTTGCCGACATTCGGCCGGCCGATGATCGCGACATTGATGTCCCGCCCCTCGGTCTCCTCCGGTTCCACCTCCGGCAGCCGCTCGGTGATCGCATCAAGGAGCTCGCCGAGCCCGGCTCCATGCTCGGCCGAGAGGGGAAAGACATCATCGTATCCGAACTGATGAAACTCACCCGTCAGATCCGCAATCCTGACCGAATCAGCCTTGTTGGCGACCACCAGGACGGGCTTGTCGATGGTCCGCATGACTCGAGAGAGCTCTTCATCGAGCGGAGTCACCCCGTCCCTTGCATCGACCACGAAGAGCAGCAGTTGAGCCTCATCGATCGCCGCGCGGGCCTGTTTGAAGATGTTGGCTGGAATCAGCGCCTCATCGTCGGGCACGATGCCTCCGGTATCGACTACGCGGAACACCCGCCCCTGCCATTCGGCCTGACCATAGATCCGGTCCCTCGTGATCCCCGGGAGATCTCCGGTGATCGAGCGCCTCGCCCCAATTAACCTGTTGAATAGCGTGGATTTCCCCACATTCGGGCGGCCAATGATGGCGACCAGCGGAAGCTCTTTATTGGTCTGTTCGTTATTTTCAGTCATTTTTTACGCTTCATTTTCCCGCCGGTTCAGGATTCAAAATAAAATGAGGAACCTGGCCTTGTTCCGGCCTCCGGATTCAGCGACTCGCATCGTTCAGAAGCCCTCTGAAAACTAAAAGTCTTGAAACCGGATCGCCGTTTGAATTGTCTTTCAGGATAGTGAATTATTGTCATCTTGACAATTGCATAGATTGAATTTGTGGCCGGGCGATGACCGGCAGTTACCGGTAATTAAAGGATACTGAGATTCGGGGAGGAGTCGGAAATGAAAAAGAGGTTATTTGTCCTGGCTGGCGCGATCTGCCTGATGGCGAGCATCACCGGGACGGCACAGGATGCGGCGGCCAAAGCCAATGAGATTCTCAAACAGGCGAGGGCCGCGGTCGGAAGTGAGTCGAAATTCAAATCGCTTCAGGGGCTGACGCTTTCGGGCACAATGCGCCAGACCTTCGGCGAGCGGCAGACCGAAAGCGAGCTCGAGATCGACATCCTGATGCCCGACAAGATCAAGAAGACGCAGGTCAGCCAGTTCGCGACGATCGTAAACGCGCTCAACGGCAAGGAGATGTGGAACGACTTTATTCCGTCGATGTCGATGGGCGGCGGCGGCGGACGCGGAGGCTTCCCGGGAATGCGCGGCGGTCCGGGCGGACCCGGCGGACAGAACAATCCGATGGCCGATTACATGCAGATGCAGCAGCGTCGCGAGCTGGTCATGATCATGCTCGGCGTGCTGCTGACTCCTCCCGCTGCACTTGAGATGTCATTCTCCTACGTCGGCGAAGCTCCCGGCCCTGAAGGCAGCAAGCTCCACGTCATCGACGGCAAATCCTCGGACGGCGCCGTCACCAGACTCTACATCGATCAGGAGTCGAAACAACTGATCGGCATGAGCTACAAAGCCAAATCCCTGCGCAGAGGCTTCGGCGGCGGTCGCGGTCCCGGACAGGGCGGACAACAGGCCGGACAACAGGGCAACCAGCAGCGGCCGGCCGGCGAGCGCCCCCAGGCGCAACAGGGCGGACAACAGGGTCAGCGCCCTGAAATGACTCCGGAAGAGCGCGAGCGCAGAATGCAGCAGGCTCGCGAGGCCTTCCAGAATGCTCCCGATGTCGATTACCGGTGGGCGTTCAGTGAATATAAAAAGGAAGGCGGATTCAATCTGCCCGGCCGGATCACCAGAATCGAGGGCGGCACCCCCAACGAGGAATGGGAACTCTCCAAGATCAAGGTCAATCCCAAGCTGACGGCGGATAAGTTTGAAAAGAAGTAGAAAGTAAAAAGTAGAAAGTAGAAAGTGCGATCGGCAGTGTCCGGATGACTCTCAGGT
>CALBSU010000422.1 GCA_937967285.1 uncultured Acidobacteriota bacterium | reverse complement strand
CCGCCAATCCGATCAGTTTCGTGGTCGACGGCAGACAGCATATAGCCATAGCTTCCGGACACAGCCTGTTCGTGTTCGGATTGCACTGAAACACAGACGGAGTGACCATAATGAATACAAAAATTCGCAGGTTTGTCCTTGGAGTGATGCTGACGGTTGCGTTAGCGGCTGGCACCAGCGCGCCGGTCTCTGCCCAGTCCGCGGTCAACGGCGCCTCATCCGCCGCCACTGAGATCGATGCGCTGTTGAGCAGAAGCTTCAAGCCCGACGGCCCGGGCGCCGCAGTGATCGTGGTCAAGAACGGCGAGGTCATTTTTCGGAAAGGCTACGGCATGGCCAACCTCGAACTCGGCATTCCCGTTGAGCCCGACATGATCTTCCGTCTCGGTTCGATCACCAAGCAGTTCACGGCAGTCGCGACGCTGATGCTCATGGAGGAAGGCAAGCTGTCTCTCGATGACCCGATCACGAAGTTCATTCCGGACTATCCGACTCAGGGCAAGACGATCACCGTCGAGCACCTGCTGACGCATACTTCCGGGATCAAGAGCTACACCGGATTGCCCGAATGGCGGCCGCTCTGGCGAAAGGATGTCTCGCTCAAAGAGATGATCGACCTCTTCAAGAACAAACCGATGGAGTTCGCTCCCGGCGAGAAATGGAATTACAACAATTCCGGTTATGTCCTGCTCGGCGAGATCATCGAGAAGGTCTCCGGCATGTCCTACGGGGATTTCGTCGAAAAGAAGATCTTCGCCCCGCTCGGCATGACGCAGTCTTTTTACGACAATACGGCCCGGATCATTCCGCGTCGGATCAACGGCTACACGCGCGCGGGCGACAAGTGGGTCAATGCCGACTACCTCAGTATGAGCTGGCCGCACGCCGCCGGCGCCCTCGTCTCATCCGTGGACGACCTGGCCAAATGGGATGCCGCGCTCTACACCGGCAAACTGGTCAAACAGGAATCGCTCAAACGAGCCTGGATCCCTTACCGGCTAAATAACGGCAGATCGACCAAATACGGATACGGATGGGGAATCTCGGATGTCGCCGGCATCCCGTCCATCGAACATGGTGGCGGGATCAACGGTTTTACGACGATCGGGGTGAGAGTGCCCTCTGAACGGATCTACGTTGCAATCCTGACTAACAGGGATTCAGGAACCGGAAATCTCGGGAAACAGGTTGCCGCAATCATCTCCGGTAGAAAGATCGGCGATCCGGTTGCCGTTACGCTCCCGGCATCCGCCCTCGATAAATATGTCGGGGTCTATCAACTGGATGAGAAGCGTGAAGTCATTGTGACGATGGAAGGCGGAACGCTCTTCATGCAGCATCCGAACGTCGGCAAACAGGATCTGGTGCCGATGGGAGGAAATACGTTCTTCGCAAAACGAAATACTGCGGCGCGGATCGTCTTCGATGAATCGAACGGCAAAATCACGCGGCTTACCCTGCAAACACCGATCGGACCGGATGACGTGGCCGAACGTACCGATAAACCGATGCCGAAGCCGAAGGATGCCGCCGCTGTCGATCCGGCCCTCTACGACAAGTATGCCGGTCAGTACGAATTGATGCCCAACTTCATTCTGACCCTTACGAGGAACGGCGATAAGCTGATGGGCCAGGCGACCGGACAGCCCTCGGTTGAACTTGTTCCGGAGTCGGCCACGAAATTCGCCATCCCGCAGGTCGGCGCCGTGATCGAAATCGTCCTCGACGAGAAGGGCAACCCGGCCAGCCTTATCCTCAATCAGGGCGGGCAGAAAATGCCGGCGAAGAAGATTAAGTAGAAAGTAAAAAGTAGAAAGTAAAAAGTGCGATAAAAGATTCTTAAACTTCAGTTCATAACAAACGGGGATTAGCCATGAAGATGCCGTTCGGGTTGTTTGCCGCCTGCTGTTTTACATTGCTCGTTTTATCGCCGACGCGGTCACTTTCCCATTTGCAGCAGCCGGCATACCGTAACGCCTCGCTGCCGGTAGATGAGCGCGTGACGGACCTGCTCGGCCGGATGACGCTTGATGAGAAGGTGGCGCAACTGGTCTGCCTGTGGGTCAACAAGCCCCAGGTCAGAAACGGCGACGGCAGTTTTCCCGATCGCGGAGACTTCTCGCCGGAGAAGGCAGCCGTCGTCATGAAGAACGGAATCGGCCAGATCGGCCGGCAGCGCGAACGAAAGGGACCTCGCGAATCAGCCGTCTTCGCCAATACCGTTCAGAAATGGCTGCTCGATAATACGCGACTCGGTATCCCCGCGATATTTCATGACGAGGCACTGCACGGACACATGGCGCAGGGGAGCACCCATTTCCCCGTGCCGCTCTCATTGGCGGCGAGCTGGGATCCGGAGCTGATGACCCGCATCTTCACCGCAGCCGCGCTTGAGACCAGAATCCGCGGAGGGCATCAGGTGCTCGGACCGAATCTGGACATCGCGCGCGAGCCCCGCTGGGGACGGACCGAGGAGACCTACGGCGAAGATCCATATCTGATCTCGAGAATGGGCGTGGCGGTCGTCAAGGCGCTGCAGGGACGCGGGCCCGGAGTCGACAACCGGCACGTCATCGCGACCGCCAAGCATTATGCCGCGCACGGACAGCCCGAAGGCGGGACTAACATCGCTCCTGCGAACTACTCCGAACGGATTATCCGCGAGGTCTTTCTGCCCAGCTTCGAGGCGGCGGTCAAAGAGGCCGGCATCATGAGCGTCATGCCGTCCTACAACGAGATCGACGGCATACCGTCCCATGCGAGCCACTGGCTGCTCGGCAAGGTCCTCCGCGAAGAGTGGGGATTCAAGGGCCTGATCGTTTCGGACTACAACGGCATTCCGGAACTCCAGGCACGCCATAACCTGGTTGCCGACAAGGCAGAGTCCGCCAAAGTCGCCCTTGAAGCCGGCGTGGACGTCGAGCTTCCGGACGGCAACGCCTACCTGACGATTCCGCAGCTGATCGCCGAAGGGCGGATCTCGATGGAGACTGTCGACAGAGCCGTCGAGCGAGTGCTCCGCGCCAAGTTCCTGCTCGGCTTGTTCGAGAATCCATACGTCGATCCGGACAAGGCTGCCGAGGTGACCAACAGCCGCCAGCACCGCGAACTGGCGGCGGAGGCCGCTCGCCGGTCGATCGTCCTGTTGAAGAATGAAGGCAACCTGCTGCCGTTCGACCGCTCGAAGCTGAGATCGATAGCCGTCATCGGACCGAACGCCGACCGCGCGCATCTGGGAGGCTACAGCGACGATCCGCAGCGAAACGTCGGGATTCTTCAGGGCGTGCGCGACAAGGTCGGCGATCGGATCAAGGTCGTCTACGCCGAGGGATGCAAGATCACCCGCGAGGGCGGGAACTGGTGGGCCGACAGATCGACGCTCAGCGATCCGCAGACCGACGAGCGCCTGATCGCCGAGGCGGTCGAAGCGGCCAGATCCGCCGACGCCGCGGTGCTGGTGATCGGGGGAAACGAGGATACCAACAAGGAAGCCTGGGCCGACAACCATCTCGGAGACCGCGATGACATCACCCTGGTCGGACGTCAGAACGATCTCGTCCGCGCTGTCCTCGGCACCGGCAAGCCGACTGTCGTCATTCTGATCAACAGCGGACCGCTGGCGATTCCGTACATCGCTGAAAACGTTTCGGCCATCCTCGAAGGCTTCTACCTCGGCCAGGAGACTGGAATCGCCGTCGCCGATGTCCTGTTCGGAGATTACAACCCCGGCGGAAAGCTGCCCGTCAGTTTCCCGCGCTCCGTCGGACAGGTGCCGATCTACTACAATCAAAAACCGTCAGCCCGTCGCGGATACCTCTACACCAGCAAGGCGCCGCTCTTCGCTTTCGGACACGGCCTGAGCTACACGACGTTCGCGTATTCGGATCTCAAGGTTTCGCCGGA
>CALBSU010000421.1 GCA_937967285.1 uncultured Acidobacteriota bacterium | reverse complement strand
CGGCGTGACGCACGCGCTGAAGCAGGTCATCGATCAGACGAAGCCGGCGCTGGTTTTACTGACTCACACGTACGAGGTGAGGGATTTCGCGCCCAAGCTGGCGGCGTCGATGGGTCGCGCGCTTGTCGGCGACTGCATCTCGTTCAGGATGGAGAACGGCAAGGCGATCTTCACGCGTCAGGTCTTCCAGGGCAAGCTGGCGGCAGACGTGGTGCCGGTCGGCGATCCGCCCCATTTCGTCAGTTTCCAGATCGGATCGTTCCGCGGAGACGAATGCGAAACCGGCCAGACCGCAGTCTCGGCGCTGAGCGTCAATCTGGACGCCGACGTCGTCCGGCAGCAGCCCGAGGAGCGGTTCAAGGAGGCCAAGGCGGCGGTCGATCTGTCACAGGCGCCGCTGATCGTCTCGGTCGGACGCGGCATCAAGGAACAGAAGAACATCGAGATCGTCAGGGATCTGGCCCAGGCGATCGGCGCGGAGATCGCGGCATCGCGTCCGATCTGCGATAACGAGTGGCTCCCCATGGATCGCCAGATCGGCTCCTCCGGACAGACCGTCGCGCCGAAACTCTATCTGGCCGTCGGCATCTCCGGCGCCATCCAGCACCTGGTCGGAATGAAGGGCGCTCGCACGATCGTCGCTATTAATAAGGATGCAGAGGCGCCGATCTTCGAAATCGCCGACTACGGAATCGTCGGCGATCTGTTCGAGATCGTGCCGGCTTTGACGGCGGAAGCCAAAAAATAAGTAAAAAGTACAAAGTAAAAAGTATAAAGTATAAAGTATAAAGAAGATCGGGTTGTTGAGACCAAACATGCCATAACTCGAACGCTATCTTTATACTTTGTACTTTATACTTTGTACTTCCGGAGAAATTATGGAACGCGAAACTTTGGAAGTGGATGTTCTGTTTGTCGGCGCCGGGCCGGCGTCGCTGGCCGGCGCGCTGAGGCTCCGGCAGTTGATCGACAGGCACAACGCCGAGGCGAACGGCGGCCGCAAGCTGGAAGAGATCACGATCGCGGTGATCGAGAAGGGGCGCGAGATCGGATCGCACATCATTTCGGGTGCGGTCATGGATATCCGTCCGCTCGAGGAGCTGCTGCCTGACTTTCGCGAACGCGGCGCGCCGCTCGAATCCGAGGTGACGGAGGAGGACGTCTCCTACCTGACGGAACGGTTCAAGATCAAGTCGCCGGTCATTCCGCCGCCGCTCGACAATCACGGGAAGTATGTTGTTTCGCTCAACAAGCTGATCCGCTGGCTGGGACCGATCGTCGAGGAAGCGGACGTCATGCTGATCCCGGAGTTTCCGGGCGCCGAGTTGCTCTATGACGGAGACCGCGTGATCGGCGTCAGAACGGGCGACAGAGGCATCGGCAAGGACGGCGAGAAGAAGGACAATTTCGCTCCCGGCGCCGACATCTTCGCCAAGGTGACGGTGCTCGGCGAAGGCTCGCGCGGTTCGCTGACCAAGAAGCACGTCGAGCGGCTGAAGCTGGATGAAGGCCGCAATCCGCAGGTTTACGCCGCCGGCGTCAAGGAGATCTGGGAGCTGCCGAAGGGTCGCGTCACGCCGGGCTTCGTCATGCACACGCTCGGGTACCCGCTGCCGAACGACACGTTCGGCGGAGGGTTCGTCTACGGGATGCAGAACGATCTGCTCGACATCGGGCTGGTCGTCGGACTGGATTACCAGGATCCGTACACCGATCCGCACCGGCTCTTTCAGAAGTTCAAGCAGCATCCGGCCATCGCAAAGATGCTCGAGGGCGGCAAAATGCTCTACTACGGGGCAAAAACGATCCCCGAGGGCGGCCTCTTCTCGCAGCCGAAGTACCATGGCGACGGCTTCCTGATCATCGGAGACTCGGCCAGCTTCCTCAATTCGCAGAAGCTCAAGGGCATCCACATGGCGATGAAGTCGGGGATGCTGGCGGCCGAGGCGATCCTAGAGGCGCTCATCGCAGACAGCTACGATGACGCCACGCTCTCGAAGTTCGAAGCGCTGATCAAAGAGAGCTACGTGCACAAGGAGCTCTACGAGGTCCGCAACTTCCACCAGGCCTTCCGTCACGGGCGGCGGTGGGGGCTGATCGAGAGCGGGCTGCAGTATGCGACGCGCGGATTCGGGCTTCTCGGCGATCTCGAGACGGAGGCCGGGCACGAGCGGATGAAGAAGCTCCACGTCTTCAACCGTCTGCCGCAGCGGCCGGGCGAATTCCTCGATCCGGAACCGGTCAAGTACGACAATCAACTGACCTTCGACAAGGTGAGCGACGTCTACCGCTCGGGGACGGAGCACGACGAGGACCAGCCGCCGCATCTCAAAGTGCTCGATCCTTCGATCTGCATCGAGCGCTGCACGCAGGAGTACGGCAATCCCTGCCAGCACTTCTGCCCCGCCGCGGTCTATGAGATCGAAGCGGTCGACGGCGGGCGCCGGCCGAAGATCAACTTCTCGAACTGCGTCCACTGCAAGACGTGCGACATCATGGACCCGTACCAGATCATCGACTGGGTGACGCCTGAAGGCGGAGGCGGTCCCAACTACATCAACCTCTGATCGCATCCCGCGGGGCCGCCGCGCGGCCCCGCTTGCCCATCACATCCTCCTTCAGTTAATCTTTCCGGTCGCACCTCGCCGATTTTGCCGATTTTGTAGCCTGTCGGACAGTTCCTCGAGCGGGAATGCGGATATAATCATTGTTCGGTATCATCATCAGGATTCGAGGTTTCGGCGAATATGGGTTCCAAACGGATAAGTGTCAGGCTGATAGCGATCGCGGCGGCGTTTTTACTGGGCGGAGGGCTGCAGGTCTTTGCCCAGGGGCTCAACCCGGTCACGCTCTCGGGGCGGATGGAACCGGCGCAGGTCAAACCCGGCGGGAAGGCCAGGATCCTGATCACGGCGAAGATCGAGCCGACCTGGCATCTCTATTCGACGACCCAGCCTCCGGGAGGCCCGCGCGCGACGAAGATCACGCTCGAGGACGGGATGCCGCTGACCATCGACGGCAACATCCAGCAGCCGAAGCCGACCGTCGCTCCCGATCCGAACTTCACGATCCCCGGCCAGCCGCCGTTTATGACGGAGACCTTCGAGCGCGAAGCGATCTTCACCATCCCAGTCAAGATCGCCGCGGACGCTCCCGCGGGACCGCAGAAGTTCATCGTCAAGTTCTATTTTCAGGCCTGCGACGATCACCAGTGCCTGCCGCCGCGAACCAGAAAGATCGAGGTCGAAGGGCTGATCTCGGCGACGGCCGCCGCCGCATTGCCGATCGATCCGTTGAAGATCCCAACGCCCGCGCCGTCTCCGACGGTCGAGGCGAGTCCCGAGCCGACGCCCGCAACTCCTGCGACGGGTTCGGTGCAGCCTCCTACGAGCTACCAGGACGAGGACCCGGCCCGAGACCTGAGGGGGCGCGGACTGCTCGGCTACATCCTCTTTGCGGCCGGCGTCGGATTTCTATCGCTGCTCACGCCGTGCGTCTTTCCGATGATCCCGATCACCGTCTCGTTCTTCACCAAGCGCGAGCAGAGATCGACCGGGGACGCGATCAAACAGGCGCTGATCTACTGCTTCGGCATCATCTTCACCTTCACGGGACTGGGGATGGCGATGACCCTGATCGCCGGGCCTTCGGGGATCAACCGGCTGGCCGCCAGCCCGTGGATGAACCTCTTTCTGACGACGCTCTTCGTCGTCTTCGCGCTCAACCTCTTCGGCATGTTCGAGATCCGGCTGCCCTCGGGACTGATCTCGAAACTTGACGCGAAGTCGCAGACCGGCACGACGGCCGCAACGCTGCTGATGGGCCTGACCTTCACGCTGACCTCGTTCACCTGCACGGCGGCCTTCGTCGGGACGGTGCTGGTCGCGGTGACGCAGGGCGAGTGGTTCTGGCCGGCCGTCGGCATGCTCTCGTTCTCGACCGCCTTCGCCCTGCCCTTCTTCCTGCTCGCGCTCTTTCCGAAATGGCTCCAGTCGCTGCCGCGATCGGGCGGATGGCTCAACAGCGTCAAGGTCGTCATGGGATTCCTGGAAATGGGAGCAGCCTTCAAATTCCTGAGCAATGTCGATCTGGTCTGGGGCTGGAACACCGTCTCGCGGAATCTGGTCATCGCCGCCTGGATCGCCATCTCGATCGTCACCGCGATCTACCTGCTCGGCAAGATTCAGCTCCCGCACGATTCGCCGCTGCAGCGCCTGAGCGTCGTCCGAATGCTCGCCGCGACCTTCTTCCTCGGTCTGGCATTCTACTTCCTGACAGGGCTCTTCGGAGGAAATCTCGGCGAATGGGAGGCCATGCTGCCGCCGCCGCAGACGGTCGCCGCCAATTCTCCGGCATCGGCCGGCAGTTCGCACGGCAACTGGATCGAGAGCTACGACGCCGCCCTCGCCAAAGGCAAGGGAGAGAACAAGGCCGTCTTCCTCAACTTCACCGGCGTGACCTGCACCAACTGCCGCTGGATGGAGAGCAACATGTTCACCGATCCCGAGATCCGCGCCTCCCTCGAGCGCTTCGTCCTGGCCGAACTCTACACCGACCGCGAAACCCCTGAGGACGAACGGAACGGCGAAATCCAGGCCGAGAAGTTCCAGACAGTCGCTCTGCCTCTTTACGCGATCATCGATCCACAGGGCAATATCCTCGCCAAATTCCCCGGCCTGACCCGCGACAAACGGGAATTTCTCGATTTCCTCGACCGCGGCGCCTCGAGGTATCAGCCGCTCACCGCCGGCGGAAATTAATTTATTCCTTGAACATCGTCCCCGTCTTGGATAGAATCGCAGTTTCTCACTTGCCCGCTGCTGCCCCTCGAACGCGGCGCGCCTAAATCCATTCAGAATGTCGGAGTAACAGCACTATGCTACGGTTTTTCAACAAGTTTTCCCGCTCGCGCAATTTCCTGCTGCTGGCTTTTTGCGCGCTTCTGCTGGTCGGTCTGATAGCCTTCTACATCCCGAACACGCCGCTCGATCCGACGGGAAATTTCAGCAGCAACGCCGCCGAGGACGACACCGTCATCGCGAAGGTCGGCTCGAAAGAGATCAAGCTCAAGGACTACAAGTTCACGCTGGCGACGATGGCCCAGCAGTTCGGTCGCGGCAACGCGCTGCCATTCTCGACGCTCAAGGCACTCGGGATGGACAAGCAGGTGCTCGACCAGTTGATCTCGAACAGGCTGCTGCTCGACAAGGCCGAGGAGCTCAATCTCGCCGGCACCGATCGCGAGATTTCCGAGCTGATCAAGCGCAACTTCATCGACCAGAACGGGAAGTTCGTCGGCGCTGAGGAGTACAAGCGCCGGCTGAGGCTGCAGGGTCAGGATGTCGGAGAGTACGAGCAGGAGAGGCGCGCCGAGATCAGCGCGCGCAAGATCCGCAATTTCCTGTCGTCGGCGGCCCAGGTCTCCGACCGTGATATCGAGGACAAGTACAAGCGCGACAACACCAAGACCGATGTGGTCTACGCCACGGTCGACCTCGACAAGATTCGCGAGAAGTTCAAGCCGACTGAGGACGAGCTGAAGGCCTGGTACGACAAGAACAAGAGCCAGTTCAAGGCGACCGAGGCCACCCGGAAGGTCGACTACATCTTCATCCCGACCGACGATGTCGCAAAGATCGTCCCGGTCAGCGAGGAAGAGCTGAAGCAGGAATACGAGACCCGCAAGCAGGTCGAGTATCGCCTCAGCGTCATCAAGCTCGACGTGCTGTCGACCAGCGATGAGGGAACGGTCCAGGCCAAGATCAACGATCTGAACCGGCGAGTCCGGGGCGGCGCCGGCGTCGAGCCCGAGGACTTCGCGTCGGTCGCACGCGGAAATTCGCAGGACAAGTCGGCCTCGGCCGGCGGCGACATCGGATGGATCCGCAAGGATGCCAACAAGAGCGGTGACTGGCGCCAGCGCCCCTACACCAACGCCCTGAGCGTCGGCGCGATCGACGGTCCGTTCCGCGACGGGCAGAGCTGGTACCTGCTCAAGGTCACCGAACAGCGCGATGTGCCGTTCGCCCAGATGCGCGAAACGCTCAAGGCCACGCTGACCAACAACAAGTCCTTCCAGTACGCTTCGCAACTGGCCGACAAGGCCTACGAGAAGGCGACCGAGTACAAGGACCTCAGAAAAGCCGCCGATGAGATCGCCAGGGAGCTGAAGGTCGATCCGGCAAGCCTGGTCAAATCGACGCCCTACTTCAAGAACGGCGATCCGCTGCCGGATCTCGGCAAGGGCGCCGGACGCGCCAGCAATCCGGCCTTCGAGGAGGCCGTCGCCACGCTCAAGAAGGGTGAGATCGGCGACAAGGTCAGTATCCCGGGCGGTCAGGCCGTTCCGCGCCTGGTCGACATCATCGAGAACGGGCAGCAGTTGACCTTCGAGCAGGCCCGCAATCAGGTCGAGGACAAGCTCCGACAGGAGAAGGAGCCGACTCTCGCCCAGGCCAAAGCCCAGGAGATCCTCAACAACGCCGCCAGCGCCGCCGATTTCGAGCGGATCGCCAAGGCCGAGGGGCTCGAGGTCAAGACCGATACCAACTTCAACGGTTACAGCTTCCCGGGCGCGGGCGCCGGCGGAATGCAGGCCGGCAATATTGCAAGGTCCGCGCTCTACAATCTCAAGGAGGGCGAAGTCGCCAAGGCGCCGGTCAAGGTCGGAACATCCTACCTGATCTTCGCCGCCACGAAACGGACCGAAGCCGACCTGTCAAAACTGGCCACGGAACGCGACAACGTCCGGCAGTCGATCCTCTCGGAGAGGCAGTCGCTCGCTCTCGAGGCTTTCCTCAAGTCGGTCCGCTCGAGCTATGAGAAGGCCGGCAAGATCAAGATCTATCAGGACCGCATCGACAAGTTCTTCGCGACTGCCGATACGCCGGTTCAACAGTAGATCACACCGATCGATAAACTAGAGAGGCGCGCGGGAGATTTGTCCCGCGCGCCTCTTCTATTTTATTCCTGCTGTTATTGTAACTGCTCAGCCCTGTGACGAAAAATTTAGACGCCAAGGCGCCAAGACGGCCAAGGGTTATTCAGGCAATGAAGATCCGGACCTAACCGATGCAGGAGAGGCGAGATGGAGGAATCATGAGCCATCCCACCCTTAATTCCATCCTGGCCATCTTGGCGCCTTGGCGTCTGATTACTTTTTATTACTTCTTCTCCGCCGGCTCCGGCTTTTTGGTGAATTCATTCATCAGCGAACGTGGCAGAGCGATCGAGAGAGTGACATCGGCTGAATTGGAACCGACCTTCACCTGATCGAGCAGTTTGCCGAAGAGATCCATCTTCGGGTCGCCGCCGCCGAGGAAGCCGCGGACGAGTCCGACCAGCCCCTTGAGCCCGGTTTCAAGCTCGCTCGCTTCGGCGGCCGTCGAGGTCCGCATGACGGTATCGAGCGAGAGCCCGAGGTCCGCTGCGACATCGAACGTGCCGAGGATCATCTTGATGGTCGCCACGGACTTGAAGAGATCTCCCTGGCTGGTCGCCTCCTGGCGAAGCTCCTCTGGAATCCTGAGAGCGAAGCGAAGCAGCCGCGACGGGTCTGTCTCGTTGAAAGTGGCGATCATCGCATCGCTGATCCCGCCTTTGGCTGTCCCGGCGCTGATATCGATCACATTTTTAACGGCGCTCAGGTCTCCGAAGGCGATCCTGCCGCCGCCGAGCAGCGCCAGCGCCGTCTCGTCCGTCTTGACTGAGAGCGGACCGGCGGTCGGCGCCTTGACCTGCGAAACCAGATTGTAAAGTCGGATGCCCTTGTATTCCGACGCCTTGAATTCGGTCTTGAAATGGCCGAGCGCCTTCTCGGCCCCGGCCGCGTCCATCTCGAGCCCGCTGACGATGATCGTGCCGGTGGCCTGCAGTCCGCTCAGATTGAGCCCGATGACAAGGCTTCCGACCTTCGTCGGGTCGATGCCGGTCTGAGTCGTGAAATCCCTGACCTGCATAGCCAGCTTGTCGACGCCGCCGACCGAAAGATTGGCCAGTTGCGGCAACAGCTCGTTGAAAGCCCGCCCGGCATCAACAGTGGCGATCAGATCCGACGCCGGCAGAAGCCTGAAGAGCTCATCTTCAGCCTTCGAAGGCTTCGCGCTTCCTTCCGTGCTCTGAGCCGGCGCGGCGCCGGCTGTCAGCAGAAGCATGAGCGCAGTCAATAAATATTTTTTCATTATCCCTCCCTGTTACTGTTCGTCTCCTCCGCCCGGTCAGGTATCTGACGCTGATCGCGGTCCCGCGGTTGCTCACGCAGGTTACGCGGACGAATTGCGCCTCCGGTTGACAGCCTTCGGGCTTCGCAGTAGCTTCTTATCAGAAGGCGCGCCAATTATAACAACAATCAACCGAGAGCGCTTGGAAAAGAGGCCGCGAAGGAGTTGACAGTGCCAGTTGGGGATTCGGAGATGATGGAGCACATTTGGCTGGTCGCCCTGTACGAAAGGGAGAACCCGGCGAATGAACTGCTGGACCGCCTGGGCGCGCTCGGCATAGACACGTCCGAGGCGACAGTGCTGCGCGTCGAGATCGACGACAATGCCCGACAGACGACCGTCTCTCCAGTCACGGAATCGGAGCCGCTCTCGCCGGCCGCCAAGAGCGCCGTCACGGGCGCTCTGATCGGCGGCGCGATCGTGCTTCTGCTCGGGATCTTCTCCTATTCCGTCGACATCCTCGCCTTCAGGCAGCTCGGCGGCCTCTTCAATCACGCCCTCAGTTCATTCGTGATCGGCGCCGCCATCGGCGCACTGATCGGCGTTACCCTGGCCCTGACCGCGCGCCGGAAGAAGCACGAGGTCCCTGTCAACAAGCTCAACCGGCTCAAGAGCGAAGGCTTCCTCGTCGCCGTCAAGATGCCTCCGAAACTGGCCGAACGCGCCGAAGCGATAGCCCGCAGCCTGGGCGCAAAACAGATTCTGCTCTGATCCCGGAGATCGATATGGAATATGACGTTATCGTAATCGGGGCCGGCCCGGCTGGCGCGAGCGCCGCCGCTCTGCTGGCGATGAACCGGCGACGCGTGCTGCTGCTCGAAAAGAGCAGGTTCCCGCGACATAAACTCTGCGGAGAGTTCATCACGCCCGAATGTCTGGGGGTCTTCGACCGGCTTGGCGTCCGACGGCGAATGCTCGACGCCGGAGCGCGATATATCAGGCGGTGGACGATCTTCTCGCCCGATGGCCGCGGAATCGAGGTCCCGATGGAATGGATCGCCGACGGACACCCGCACGCCATCGGGCTCACGCGCGCCCGGATGGACTTCATCCTTCTCGAAAGAGCCCGCGAAACCGGCGTCGATGTCCGCGAAGGCTTTCACGTCTCAGCCGGGATCGACCGCTCGGCGAATCTGACTCGGATCCAGGCAACCGGCCCCGACGGAGAGACTATGCAATTCTCAGCGCCGGTCGTGATCGACGCCTCGGGCCGCAACGGCGCCTTCGCTCCGAAGGTCAGACAGGAGGTCTCGCGCCACGACGGTTCGAGGGTCTTCGGATGCAAGGTCCATCTGCGGAATATCGAAGGGCTCGGCGAAAACGGAGAACTGTTCTTCTTTGAAGACGGATACGGCGGGCTCTCTGATGTCGAGGCGGATGACGACGGCGAACGGACCAACCTCTGCTTTCTAACCACTGAAGCGACCCTCCGCGCCGCCCGCGGAGATCGCGAGAAACTGCTCGACCTGACTCTGCGCACCAACCCCGCAGCCCGCCGCAGGCTGAAATCAGCCATAGTCGCGGGCGAATGGCTCGGAACCGGCCCCGTCACCTACGGCCGGCAACTCTCGATGCCCGGCGTTCTCGCAATCGGCGACGCCGGAGCCTTCATAGATCCCTTCACCGGCAGCGGCATCCTCCTCGCTCTGACCAGCGGCGAACTGGCCGCCGCCACGGTCGAATCTTCATTCTCCGAGGGCATCCGCGATATCGATGCCATTGCCGCCCGTTACCGGCAGATCCATGCACGCAATTTCGGGTGGCGCTTCCGCGCCTGCTCAACGCTCAGAAAACTGGCCTTTACGCCCTGGGCGAGAAATATTCTGATCTCAATAGGATCGCGCCACAGCTCAGTTCTCAAACAGATCGCGCTCGGAACACGGCAGAGGGTAGGAGTGGGGAGCAGGCGGTAGGCAGTCCTTTTCATAAAAAATCGCTTTTCATCGAACCACGATAGCGGATTCAACATATCCGCGTATCTTTATACTGCCTGCCGCCGACTCTCCCCAATGACTACTGCTGTCTGCCGCTCGTCAGTAACGCGTTGAAGAGCATCGGAAAAGTGGCCAGAGTCTGGCCGCGATACTGCGGGCGGAATCCGAAGAGGACCACGCGTCCGTTGCCGAGCCGGGCTTCGACCAGAGCCGCCTTGCCTCGAATCATCTTCTCGCCGAGGATCCAGCCGCTGAGCAGCGGGTTATCCCGATAACTGGCGACGACCTGGGCCTTCGATTCGTCGAGCACCTCGAAGACCGGGCTGTTCTCGAACCATGCGATCGATTCGGCTCCGATCCCGAACGAGAGCGGGTTTCCAGTCTCGAGCCTGATCCCGAGGATCGAGCCCGGGCAGTAGAAGTCCCTGACCGGAACCCCCTTGAGGACATCGCGGACCGGGACTCCGAGTTTTTCGATGGCCAGATGAGAGGCCCTGTTGAAAGTGATGAGCGTCCCGCCGGCCTCGACGAATTCCCGCAAGGCCCGGATGCCCGCTTCGCCGAGCCCCCCGGCGAACTCTGCCGGATACCCTGCTCCGCCCCGGGCTTCGGGCAGGCCGTTGACGAGCGCCTCCAGCGGCTGATCCGGAATGATGATCGCATCGTAGGAGCGTTCGAGCCCGCCCGCGCGAATTTCCGCATCGAGAAGCTGCACGTGCGGAAACCTGTACTGATCGAAGACCCATCTCGTCCACCCCTCATCCATCGAGGGCAGATGGTTGCGATAGAGTCCGACGCGGACGCCCGCATTCGGTCTGACGCGCGACTGAATGACCAGAGCCGACGGCTCGGGCCTTGCGCGAACCTCGAACGGGCGGCTTACCGTCACGGCGCCGACATTCATCATCAATGAGAGCGAATGGGCGGTCACATCGTAGGGACGCTGGGGCGGCCCGCCCGGATACTCCCTGAGATCCGGATACCGCTGAGGTTCGAGCAGCATCTTCGCGAACGCCGCATAGGGCTGCTTCATTGAAACGATATGGGTGCCTGCCGGATAGCTCCGCTCGTCGGCGGTGAACTCCTCGTCGGCCCGCATCACCTCGACTCCGCCGCGCTTGAGGATCGTCAGCAGCCTGTCGAGGCCTTCCGTACGATAGTAGTAGCTGACCTCTTCTGAAGATGACGGCTCGTTGGTGATCGAATTGACCAGCTCCTCGCCCTGCTCATGCTTCTGCTGCGGAGTGCCGGTCACGTTCCTGAGCCCCGCATTGAGGCGCCTCAGCGCGTCGGCCAGCGACTTGGGCATCTCCGGTTCGGGCAGAAGAATGGCATACGGGCCGCCGACGCCCTCCACCGCGCGCTTTCCGATGCTGTAGTAGTTTCTCAGATGTGCTTCGCGGTTGACCGCCGCATGACGCAGGAGCGCCATCGCCCCGGCTGTCTGGTAGTCGACGATTTCGCGCATTCCCCATCTGCCGCCCGCCCATGGTTTCGGAAAGTTCCAGCTCGCCGTTTTCGCGTCATACCCTTGACCTCCGGTCAGATCCCGCGGAGAGATCTCCACAGGAGTCGCCAGGCGCGCGCTCGCCGTCTCCGAAAGGATGCGCAACCCGGCATGATAGTGGGCGTACGCGCGGGCGGGACTCCAGGCATCGAAGATCCCGTTGACGACGACCCCGTCCCTGCCGGCCGCTCCCATATCCCATGCGATCGATGTCCCGAGCGACGATACGCCCGAGATGATCGCCGGATCGACGTTCGGCTCCCACGGGTCGATGTACGGCGGCACGAAGAACCTCGCCCCCGATCCGGCCATCTGATGGATGTCATGCAGGATCTGCGGTCGCCAGACGTTGAGGATTTTGTCGACCGTCAGCTGAGTCTCGACCTGCGTGAAGGCGTACCAGTCACGGTTGTTGTCGTGGCCGGTGTAATGATGATAAAGCCGCGGAGGAGCAGTCCCCTCCGCAGGGGTCCCGAGCGTCTGCTGATACCAGTCGGCCACGATGTCCGTTCCGTCGGGGTTGAGCGAAGGCACAAGCAGCAGGACGACATCGTCCAGAATCCGCCGGATCTCCGGACTCTGTCCCGAGGCCAGACGCCAGGCCAGCTCTGCAGCCGTGAAGGTCCCGCCAACCTCTGTCGAATGGATGCTGCAGGTGATCACGACCACGGTCTTTCCCCGCCTGATCAGCTCATCGAGATCCGAAGCCGCGATCTTCCGCGGGTCCGAAAGGCGCTGCTGAATCTCGCGGATCTCAGTCAGACGCGCCATGTTTTCGGCCGAAGTGATCGTCAGATAGACGAACGGCCGCTTGAGCGTAGTCTTTCCCGCCTCCTCAAACCTCACCCGATCGCTGGCCGCGTCGAGCTGCCTGAACCAGGCCAGAAACTGGTCCCATTTGGCCAGCTTCCTGTCCTCACCGATCCTGAATCCGAGTACCGATTCAGGCGCGGGGATCCCTGACTGCGCGCCGACCGGTCCGTTCTGCCAGATTCCCGCCAGTATGACGGCTGACAGCATTGCGGCCCGAAGTATTGATCTCCTCATCTTCTCCTCTTCTCCGGTATCGTCTCAGTGATGAAAACTTCAATTCCCGCTTGATTTCGGTTATTCAGAATTGTAATTTAACACCGCTGTAAGGATTAGCAAGTCCTCTCGCGAACTTCAGTTATGTGTGGTTGCTCCTCCGTATTTCAAGACCGGATAAATATTTTTATGAAGCTTAAACAGCTTGCCCCGCTATTTCTGATTCTGCTGGCCGGTTGCGGTCCGCTCCCGATGGACGATTCACAGATGGCTAGTTCCCTTGCCGACGGATTCTCGGCGAAACTGGCCTCCTATCGCGCGCCCGCATCGCTGGAAGATTACGTCAAACGCCTCATGACGGAGGGCCGCGACTGGCGAATGCACGGGATCTATATCGAATCCCTCGATACTGAGGAACCGATAGCCATGCTCAACGAGAGCGCGGAGTTCAACCCGGCATCAGTGACCAAGCTGGCCACCACGCTGGCCGCACTCGACCGGCTCGGACGCGAGCACCGGTTCAGGACCGAATTCCGCACCGACGGCGACTTCGATTCGGCGACCGGCGATCTTTACGGCAATCTGATTCTGATCGGGGGCGGCGATCCGTCCTTTTCACTGGCGGATGCCAGAAAAGTCGGAGACGCGCTGAGGAGGCTCGGCGTCCGTCGCGTCAGGGGCGGCCTGCTGATAGTCGGCGATTTCATCTGCAACGAGAACTCGGATCCGCAGGTCTCCGCCAGGGTCTTTCGCCGTAATCTCGGCGTGAGCATCGCCAACCAGACCAGAATCTCCGGCTTCGAAAACCTCGCCCCGAGCAGCCGCTTCCTGGCCGCAGTTGAGTCCGACACGCTGCTCGATATCGTCCACTACCTCAACGCTCACAGCGTCAACTCCATGGCGGAGATGCTCGGCACCCACGTCGGCGGCCCGCAGGGCGTCCAGAACTTCCTGGTCCAGAAGGTGGGCGTCCCGGCTCAGTCGATCCACATCTCCTATGCTTCAGGCCTCGAGGTCAACCGGATCACCCCGCGCGACACCGTCAAGATGCTCCGTTCGATGATCCAGTGGCTCTCGGCCAATAATCTCGACCCGGGATCGGTCATGGCCGTCGCCGGCATCGATGCCGGCACGCTCCGCGGGCGCTTCGGAGACGGCCGGTTCGCCGGCAGCGTCGTCGCCAAGACCGGGACCCTCTACAGCACCGACGACGGAGTCGCCGCGCTCGCCGGCATCATGTACACCCGCGACAGGGGACCGCTCCTGTTCGCCGTCTACGATATGGCCGAAGGCCGCAATGTTCCGCACCTCCGCCGCATCCAGGACGAATTCATCAGAAAGATCATCAAGGAGTGCGGAGGCCCTCAGCCGCTCATCTCCCGCGCGATGCGTAACGCCACGGAACGCCCGGAGAGCAGGCTCGTGATGGGCGTTTGATTAATTCTGTTGACATTATTTCGGTGAATCTGTTATCTCTCCATCCAATCGGAAACCCCTTCTGACTCTGGCCTGAATCATTGCAATATCACGGGCATCGAACGGATCGAATCCTGATCGCCCGTCACAGGAGGAGTGCGAATGAGGCTCTTTAGCGCCCTGTTCATCACCATCGCTCTCGCCACCCCTGTTCTCTTATCGCAATCGAGGCCACCGGCAAGTCGGACGGATCAGGAAACCCTGGCCGTCATTGACGGAGATCGCCGCATCACACGCCGTGAGGTCGACGGACTGATCGGCGAAAAACTGACCAAACTGCAGCGACAGATCTACGAACTGCGCCGGCAGACCCTCAACTCTGAGATCAACCGGCTGGTCCTCGAAGACGAGGCGCGCCGCCGCGGCCTGACAGTCGAGGCACTCAAACGCGAACTCGTTCCCGCCGCCTACGACGTGCCGGCGGAGAAGATCGACTCCGTCCTTCGCGAATACGGCGAGGCGGTCAGCAACCTCGACCAGCAGGAACTCAGGGAACGGATCAGACTCGACCTCGAGACCAACGGCAGGATCTCCCGATACGCCGAGGCAGTCGAAAATCTGAAGAAGAACCGGCGGATCGAGATTCTGATCGAGGAACCCGAACCGTTCCGGATCGAGATCGATCAGACAGGCCCCCGCCGCGGACCCGCCCGGGCGCCCGTCACGATCGTCGAATTCTCAGATTTCCAGTGCCCCTACTGCAAAAAGGCCACCCAGATAACCGCCCGGCTGATCCAGATGTACGGCGATCGGATCGCCGTCGTCTATAAACACAGCCCCTCTCCAAGCCATCCACAGGCCTTCGCCGCTGCCCGCGCCGCGGTCTGCGCCGCCGAGCAGAACAGATTCTGGGAATATCACGACTCGCTCTTTGCCGCCGATGACCTTTCGGATCGTTCCCTGCTCGGTCTCGCCGCAAGCGCCGGGCTCGAGGGGGAGGCGTTCAGCCGCTGCCTCGCTTCGCCGCGATCGACCGAGGCCGTCGAGCGCGACCTCCGGCTCGCCTCGCGAATCGGAGTCCGCGGCACGCCGCATTTCGTCATCAACGGGCAGAGCCTCGCCGGCGCCCGGGAGATCGAAGC
>CALBSU010000420.1 GCA_937967285.1 uncultured Acidobacteriota bacterium | reverse complement strand
ATCACACCGATCGGGATCGGAAGGGAACAGTTCTGGAATTCAGTACGCGAGGGGCGCAGCGGCGTGCGACGGATTACGAGGTTCGACGCGTCGGACCTGCCGGTTCAGATTGCCGCCGAGGTCAGCGACTTCGATCCCGACCTTTGGATACCGGCGAAGGACCGGCAACACGTCTCGAGCGCGGTTGCTTATGCCATCGCCGCTGCAGACCTGACTTTTCGCGACGCCGGTCTCGATCTGAGCCGGATGGATCTCGAAGAGCGGCGCAACCTAGGCATCATCCTCGGCAGCGGGGGCGCCAGCCTGAGCTTCGTCGAAAAGCAGTATCGTTACTACTTCGCCAACGAGGCCAAAAAAGCCAGCATCTATTCTGTTCCGACGGCGACTCCCGGTTCATTGCCGAGCGAGGTCTCGATGCCGTTCGGTATCAAGGGATTCAGTCACCTGATATCGACCGGATGCACGTCATCGACGGACGCCATTTCGTACGCCGCGCAGAATATCGCCCTCGGGCGCGTCGACCGGGTGCTGACCGGCGGAGTGGACGCTCCGCTGGCGCACAGCATCGTCCTCGGATTCTGCGTGATGAAGGTCATGACTCCGTCGTGGAACCACGATCCGGCCCGCGGATCGCGACCGTTCAGCCGCGACCGGGACGGCTTCGTGGTGGGTGAGGGAGCATACCTCTTCCTGCTCGAGGAGCGCCAGGCAGCGCTCGCCCGCGGCGCCCGGATCTACGGCGAGATCGCGGGCTACGGCTCGACCTGCGACGCGCATCATCGCGTCCGGTTGGACGAGAGCGGTGAGGAGCCGGCCCGGGCGATGCAGTTGGCTCTGCGTGACGCAGGGATCTCGGCGGCCGATCTGGATTACGTCAACCTCCACGGCACATCGACCGACCTCAACGACCGGATCGAAACCCGCGCGATCAGAAAAGCGCTCGGCAGCGATGCCGATCGAATTCCGATGAGCGCGACCAAATCCATGATCGGCCATCCACAGGGAGCTTCGGGCGCCGCCGGCCTGACCGCGACGCTCGGCGGGATGAATCTCGGGTTTCTGCCGCCGACGATCAATCTCGATGAACCGGATCCGGAATGCGATCTCGATTACGTTCCGAACCACGCGCGCGCGGGCGAGATCGTCCACGCGCTGTGCAACTGCATCGGTTTCGGATCGAAGAACTCGGCGCTCGTCGTCAGGCGTCACGAAAACTGAACCGACTTCATTCAGGCAGATGGGAACGGGATTGATCGCAGATTTCAGGGATCGAAGCACGGAACCAGAACTGATCGACGGTTCGGACTACGATGTCGACGAATATCTGGACACACTGGCCGACCTGCGCCGCATCAACCGTCTTCTCGGCGGACGAAGCGCGCTGACCAGACATCTCTTTCCGATGATCCTCTCGCTCGGCCGGAGCGAGGTCAGCCTGCTCGACGTCGGGACGGGTTCGGCGGACATCCCGGCCGAGATCGTCAGATGGGCGCGCGCCAACGGCATCAGGGTCAGATTTGTGGTCATCGATATCAACGAAATCGCCGCGGCCGAGGCCCGGCGGTTGACCAGACAATTCCCGGAGATCAGCGTCGTCCGCGCGGATGCGCTACGGCTGCCGTTCGCCGAGGGCGAATTCGACTTCGTGCTGGCCTCGCTCTTCCTGCATCACTTCGAGACGCCGGCCGCGGCCAGTATGATCGCCAGCTTCTCGCGCGTCGCCGGCACAGCCTTCATCATCAATGATCTGCGACGCCACCCGATCGCCTACTATTCGATCCGCGTGCTCTCGAGAATCTTCACGCGCAACCGGCTGGTCAGAAACGATTCGGCCGTCTCGGTTCTGCGCGGATTCAAGGATCAGGATATCGCTGAGATTTCAAACCGCGCCGGCAGGGCCATGGAGATCCACCGGCATTTCCCTTATCGCTACATCATGATCGGAAAGACTGAAAAGAGATGAACGACCAACAGGTACTGAATATTTTCGAACAGAACGAAGCACTGCTGAACGGACATTTCCTGCTCTCGTCCGGGCTCCACAGTCCGCGATACCTGCAATGCGCGCTGGTCCTTCAGCATCCGGAAACTGCCGCCCTCCTGTGTTCCGAACTGGCCCGGAAGATCAAGGCCGATCCCGCCATCGGACCGGTCGACCTTGTCATCGCGCCGGCGCTGGGAGGCGTCATCGTCGCGCACGAGGTTGCCCGCGCGCTCGGCATCCGGGCGCTCTTCACCGAACGGCAGAACAGCGAGATGACGCTTCGGCGCGGATTCAGCCTCAAACCGGGCGAACGTGCCCTGGTCGTCGAGGATGTCGTCACGACCGGCGGCTCGACGCGCGAGGTGATGGAGGTCGTCACACGGCTCGGCGCCGTCCCCATCGGCGCGGGCTCGCTCATCGATCGCAGCGGCGGCAAGGTAGATCTAGGCATCCCGCGCCATGCCCTGGCGGTCCTCGAAGTGCCCAGCTACCCGCCGGACAACTGCCCGCTCTGCCGGGAGGGATCTCAGGCTGTGAAACCGGGAAGCAGAAATCAGTAGAAAGTAAAAAGTAGAAAGTAGAAAGCGATTTCGTAATGCCCCGGTGACAATTCCATAATCTTATGAAATTGTTTTCTACTTTCTACTTTCTACTTTCTACTTTCTACTTTCTACTGATCATGAGATA
>CALBSU010000419.1 GCA_937967285.1 uncultured Acidobacteriota bacterium | reverse complement strand
AAGATGATCGCGTCATAATCGGGCAGTTCGTCGACCGTGGCCAGCGGTGCTTTCTGGTCGAGTTTGGCGCCCGCCTTGCGCGCCACATCCCCGGGCATAAGTTCAGGGACGCGCTTGATGACCGCTTCAACTTCCGGTACCTGCCGGGCACCTTCAGCTACCGCTCCGGCCATCTTCTCCACGTGACCGTACATGCTGTAATACAGAATCAGTATTCTGGTCATTCTCCTTCTCCTTTCGATTTTCTATGTTTTTCGAGGCACCGAGATCGACAGCAGGCTGCATGACTCCGCCGCCCGCCGACAGGTTTCGGCGCAGAGCATGAGCTGATCGATATCATCGTATTGCTCGAATTCCGTCCCGCAGCGTGTGCAGATACGGGCGCAGTCGCCGCAGACAATCGGATAGAATTCAGAGTTGCGGATGATGAACCCGGTAGTCAACCGGCATACCTCCGCGCAATCGAGCAGCAGGTTGATGTTCAGCGCGGGCGCCCGCTCCAGACTGGTCTGTAAAATATGCGAGAGGGTTTCGAGGCACACACGATGACAATTCCGGCAATCCTCGATACATCTCTCGATTTGGTTTCTGATTTGTTCTTCCGTTTTGGCATGTTCCAGCATACAACCCTCGCATTTCCTGAGGAGAGAACTATTTCCGGTCAGAACCGGCATGCTGTACGCTTCATTCAGACGACAGGCTGGAGTTTGTCAAAGGGTAAAACTGATTGCTTCGGCTGAAAATAATTCATATTTAATATCAGGCTTTTATCAGTCTAATCCATTCGGAGAGAGCTATCAAATCTGCGGGATTTGGGAACTAACGGTGTGTCCGGAAAGTAACCGATGTTTTAACGGCTCAGTCTGGGGCTGTGGAGTATAGCAATGTTTGAGGTTATGATGGCATCAAACTGAATCGCTCAGCGATCCGGAGGCGACCGGCGTCAGCCTCCGACTAACGATAACCATCAGGAGAGACCAGTATGGATCCTCGAGTGATACCGCTCTATTACATCAGTTCGATCGCCGGTTTAATCATGGTCGCCGGCGGAATACTGCTGATCTACAAGCAGAAGATCTACGTCGACAGGGAGTCGAAGCAAGTGACGGAGGTCGAGACGCCGATCGGGAAGTTCAGGACGAATCTTCCGGCGCTGGTGCTCTTCGTGCTTGGCTTCGTTCCGCTGATCTATCCCATCGTTCAGGCGCGAGGTTACGTCGAACAGCTTCAGATCGTGGGCGAAGTGGAAGCGGACTCATTCCCGGTCAACATTTATGCGGTGGCCCAACTGGACTCGCTGCAGAAGAGCCGGACGTTCAACATCTCGGTGCCGTATCTGAAAGGGAGAACACAGGATTACATAGTTCTGTACGTGGCCGGCAATTCGCTCGGTGAGCAGTTGGCCAGCGTCAGCCAGATCAAGGACGGGGAGATCAGGTTGAGCAAGATCGAGATCTCCACCGGCAGCCTGGAGACTTACGTGCCTAATCCCATTCCTCCGATACCTGATGAGTTCAAGCCGCCCGGGGAGGAGAAGCAGCCATGAGGAACATACGGCGATTGGTCTGGCCGGCCATTATCCTGACGATCTGTCTGTCGTCCGGGCCGGCGCATGGACAGCGATACAAACTCGATGGCACGGTTGTCGAAACGGTCTCACGGCATGGGATCGCCGCGCTCAGCGTCAGGCTGGTAGCATCGCGCCAGCTCAACCAGCCGCAACGGATGACCGCAACGAACGCGGAGGGCG
>CALBSU010000418.1 GCA_937967285.1 uncultured Acidobacteriota bacterium | reverse complement strand
TCGATTGTGAGCAGGCCTGACGCCTGATGGTTGCCATGGCCGTCGCGCGCCTGACCGTGGAAGCGCGAGACGATCACGTCCGGGCGGTAGATCCTGATCGCACGCACCATCTCGCGCAGGACGTTCTCACGGCCCCAGTGCTCGATCGTCTCGTCCAGACGCTTTGAGAAGCCGAAATCGGCCATCGAGGTGAAGAACTGCGCGTCCAGGCCGTAGTATCTTCCGGCGGCGAGCAGCTCTTCGGTTCGCAGCACGCCGAGCGCGTCGTAGAGTTCAGGGCCGATCAGGTTGGCGCCGCCCTCGCCGCGGTTGATCGTCAGCATCCCTGTCCTGACGCCCTGTCCGCGCGCCAGCCACGTCAGCAGGGCCGCATCCTCGTCGTCCGGATGCGCCGTCGTGTGGAGCACCGTGGCCGTCGTCCGCAGCCTCAGCAGAGACTCCCAGGCCGCTCCGCTGTCTGCCTCGCCGGCATGCACCGCCGCCTGATGACCTGCCGGAATGTATCCAATTAATAATGTAATCAGAATGAGAGCCGCGATCAGTCTCATCGTTCATCTCCGCTTATGACTGGATTCCTGTTGTTATCTCCCCGGAAGGGCGCAGGAAAGATAGCACGTCCGGCGAGAAAGGTCGAAGATGGCGACCGTCAGGCAGTCGGACGCACCGATTGCCGCTGAACTTGCGTCCGTGGTATCTTTTGCCGCATGAAAGGCCATGATTCCAATGAAGTGCCGAGAATAACTCCTCAGCAGGTGATCCACGGATATGCGCAGGGCTATTTCCCGATGGCCCGAGGCCGGAACGGAGATATCGAATGGTTCGTTGCTGATCCGAGAACGATCGTGCCACTCGACGAACGGTTCAGGATCCGCAGATCGCTCCGCAAGACGATCAATAAACTGGATTATGAGATCCGCGTCAATGCCGATTTCGAGTCCGTCATTCGCGGCTGCGCGCGCCACGACGAGTCGCCGTCCTACGAGATCTGGTTGAGCGACGAGATGATTGCGCTCTACCTGGAGCTGCACCGGATCGGCTACGCGCATTCGGTCGAGGTCTGGACCTCGGAGGGGCTGGTCGGCGGCCTGTACGGGATAGCGCTGCGCGGAGCCTTCTTCGGCGAATCTATGTTCAGCCGCATCCCGTCAGCCTCGCAGATCGCGCTGGTCGGTCTTGTCGACCGGCTGCGCGAGCGCGGATACAGGCTTCTCGATGCGCAGATGCGAACCGATCATATCGGATATTTCGGCGCCATCGACCTCACCCCTGACGAATACCTGAGACTGCTCGACGACGCGCTCCGGTATGATCGAAGCTTCGTCTGATCCCCGGATTACTGCTGTCCGAAGATGCCACCCAGATTGACGCTGCCGCCGCCGCTTGAAGACTGCGTCGGGAAGAAGGGCTTCATGACTCCTGCGAAGGCGGCCAGATTCCGCGTCTGAATCAGGATCTCGCCGGGGCCTCTGAACTCCGCGACTATCCCCTCGCCGCTGACCAGACTCCGGAACCAGCCTGCGCTCGAGGCCTTCCTGAGCTCATACGGCATGTGACCCTCCCACGCGACCAGATGCCCGGTATCGACGACGTATCGCTCATTCACGGCCAGTTGCTTGCGGTGGATCGCGCCGAAAGACGAGACCAGCAGCAAACCGGTTCCCTGAACCTGGAGGACGAAGAGGCCCTCGCCGCCGAAGAACGATTTCGCCCCGCCCCAGCGGGTGTCGATCGTCAGGCTGCTGTCGCCGGCCAGATAGGAGCTGGACTGGACATAGAAGAGCTGGTTGGCCATCTCGATCGCCGCGACGTCGCCGGGAGTCGCCGGCGCGAGCGTCACTTCGCCCGGGCCGCCGCGCGCCGTGAAGGTGGAGATGAAGGCCGTCTCGCCGCCGACCGCGCGCTTGAGCGCTCCCATCAATCCGCCCTTCATCTCCGAATTGAGTTCGACGTTGCCCGACATCGAGACCATCGCGCCCGATTCGGTCTG
>CALBSU010000417.1 GCA_937967285.1 uncultured Acidobacteriota bacterium | reverse complement strand
GAAAAATTTGAGACATGGACTTTTTACTACCGCCCTGTCCCAAGATACAAGGCGGAACTCCATGCGGGACTCCATGCTTCCGGAGTGAAATTATGACCAAGCATATCCTGATCATCGTGATGCTCATAACCTGTCTCCAGCCGGCGCAGGAGAAGAAGACCGTTCGTCAGGATCCCCAGGATGACACGATTCGCATCGACACAAGCCTGGTGACGATACCGGTCATCGTCAGCGACCGGTCGAATGTCTACATTCCGGATATGCGTCAGGACGAGTTCGAGATATTCGAGGACGGCGTCCGTCAGGAGATCAGCTTCTTCGCGGCGACGAAGGAGCCGTTTCACGTCGTTCTGATGATCGACACCAGCGCCAGCACGCAGGAGAAGCTCGGTTCGATCCAGCAGGCGGCACGGAGCTTTGTCGCGCAGCTTCAGCCTGCCGACAGGGTCAAGGTGATCCAGTTCGACGACCGTGTCGACGATCTCTGTAAATTCACGAGCGACCGCGCTGAGCTTGACCGGGTCATTAATAGCACCAGATCGGGCGAGGGCACCAAGCTCTACGATGCGGTCACTCTGGCCATCAACAGCCTCAAGCGGATCAAAGGGCGCAAGGCGATCGTCCTCTTCACCGACGGCGTCGACTGGCACAGCGACTATTCCAGATTCGAACAGAACACGGGAGCGATCGAGGAGTCGGAAGTGATTGTCTATCCTATCCGCTACGACACGCGGCCGGAGACGGAGGAGATGCTCCGCAATCAGCGCGATATGATCGGAGATACGGATCTGGGAATCATCTTCGGCGGTCCGAGAAATCGTGTTCCTCGAGGTCAGACGCCTCCGACAGTGCCCGGCGGTGACGGCCCGCCGGTCACGACCGGCCGGCGCGACGATCCGTATCGTATTCCGATCCCGCAGATCGGCCTGCCGATTCCGGGCGGCCGTAATCCGGACGGAACCCCTCGCGGCAGGTTCCCGGATGATCGCTACCCGGATGATCGAAGCTCCGGCAGAATTCCGATGCCGGGCGATCCCAGATTCCCCGGCGACGATCGCTCGGGAGGCGTGGGCTTCCCGCCGACCACGACCGGCTCGCGCCGCGTCCCGAACCGATCCGACAACGTCTCGGTCATGCTCGACGGCCTCTATCGGACCGGCGATCAGTATCTGCAGGAGATGGCCGCAAAATCCGGCGGCAAACTCCACCGCGCGGACACCCTCCGCGATCTGCCAGCAGCCTTCGCCCGCATCGCCGACGAACTCAGAAGCCAGTACTCCATCGGCTACTACCCGTCATCTCAGCGCAATGACGGCAGATTCCGCAAGATCCAGATTAAATCCACCCGCAAGGATGCCGTGGTCCGCTCGAAACCCGGCTATCGAGCCTCCCAGTGATAAGTCAGTAAATCTTATCCTCGTCTGGAGTATTCTAATAATTTCAAGTTTTCTTGAAAAAGTTCAATAAGTTGGATATGATCTCACCGCTTCGTTGGGAATCGAATATCACAGAAAACAAAAAATACAGAATAGTTTTCGAGCGAGCAGATTTCAGAGAATCCAATCGGAGATGAGACGGCCGTTTCATTTCCAATGAGCGCCATCCAGAAGAACAGTAATCAGAAAAAATCTGTAGAGCTGAAGAGTTCTGAGTGACAGATCGTCGCGGCCGCATAACAGCGGCGCCGTTGTCGAACTGTCTCGGATTCTTGAGGAGGAAAATGGAATGGGATTCCGGATTCGCTTGAAGACTGTTTTATTGTCTCTTTTGATGGTTCTGTTGCCGACATTGACGGGCTACGCTCAATCGACGACGACAGGGGCCATTGTTGGTACTGTGACCGATACCAGCGGAGCAGTTTTGCCGAATGCGCAGGTTGATCTGATCAACACGACTACCAGCCTGATCTCGAAGGCTGTCACGACATCCGACGGGAAATACTTCTTCCCGGCGGTCCCGCCGGGCAGGTACAACCTGACGGTAACCAAGGACGGATTCCGCAAGACCAGCATCACGGACATTCAGGTCGAGGTGACCAAGACCTACACATTCAATCCGTCGCTGGAGGTTGGGAATTTCCAGCAGACGGTGGAGGTGACGGCGACCGGGACGGCCGAGCTGCAGACGGTCGATTCGACGGTCGGAAATGTCATCTCGGGCAAGGTTCTGCCGCTGTTGCCGGCGCTGACGCGGCAGGCCAATGAGCTGCTCAATTATCAGCCGATGTCGACGCCCGGGGGGGCGGTGGCCGGATCCCGCGAGGACCAGAGCACTTTCACGCTGGACGGGATCGACGTGACGAACAATTCGGTCGGAGGTACGGGGACGTTCATCCGCCTGCCGATCGAGGGCGTCGAAGAGTTCAGCGTCGGCGTGACCAATGCCAACGCCTCATTCGGTCGCGGCGGCGGCGGGCAGGCGGCGATCATCAGCAAGCGCGGAAGCAACGACTTCCACGGAGCGACGTACTGGTATCATCAGAACGACAACCTGAACGCGGCGAGCTGGACCAACAAGCGGACGCTGGCACAGACGGTGACCGATCCCGTAGCGCGGGCGAAGGCGCAGAAGCCTGAGTTCAAGGACAACCGCTTCGGATTCAATGTCGGCGGGCCGGTGCTGCCGTTCAAGGACAAGGCATTCTTCTTCCTGAATTACGAGGGGCAGCGCAATCCGCGCAACACTGGGATTTTACGACTGGTTCCGACCGATACGCTGAAGCAGGGAATCCTGCGGTTCCGCGACGCATCGGGCAATATCGTCAACTACGATCTCAAGACTTCGCAGTTGTGCGGTCCGTCGGCCAATGCGGCCTGCGATCCGCGCGGGCTGGGGCTGAGCCCTTCGATCTCAGCGATGTGGGCCAAGCTGCCGGCCGGAAATGACCCGAGTTCGGGCGACGGCCTGAACACGGTCGGATTCCGCGGCAACGTCGGCAATCCGCTCAACAACGACTATTACGCGGCGCGCTTCGATTACAATCTGACCGACAACTGGCGCGTCGACGGTTCATTCAGGTATTTCGGGCAGACCCAGGCCGGATCGGGCCTGATCGACATTCAGGGCGGAGATGTTCTGAGCCGCGAGCAGTTTCCTCTGCGGCAGAACTTCGTTTCGGCGGGCATCACGGGGACGATCTCTCCGACGCTGACCGGCGAGTTCCGGTTCGGCTGGGTTCGCAACCGGAATGCGGTCGACCGCTTCCGCCCGAACCAGACGGCGGAGCTGCTGGCGATTCCGGGGACGAACACCTCGG
>CALBSU010000416.1 GCA_937967285.1 uncultured Acidobacteriota bacterium | reverse complement strand
GTGAGGATTCTTCGCGCGGCCGGCGAGACGGTCGAGGTCCACAACTACATCGACAACACGGGCGTTCAGGTTGCCGATGTCGTGGTCGGCTTCATGCATCTCGAGAACCGCACGCTGGACGATATTCGCGCGCTGGCCGATCGCCCGGCAACGACGCGGGCCGAGAGCTTCGACTATTACTGCTGGGAGCTCTATTCTCGCGTCGGCGCATGGTACGAAGAGGACAAGGCGCGGCTCGAACTGCGTGCCCGAACCCTGCATGAAATAGAAGAGGGCGGAAATCCGACGGCCGAGATCGGGGAATTCATCTCTTCGCGGATCGTCGATTGCCATCTCGACACGATGGCCCGGCTGGATATCAGTTACGACCTGCTGGCCCGTGAGAGCGAGATCCTGCATCTGCATTTCTGGGCGCATGCCTTCGAGAAGCTCAAGGCCAGCGGGGCGATCGTCTTCGAGACCGAGGGGCGCAACAAGGGCTGCTGGGTCATGAAAGCCGAGGACGAGACCGCGCAGGGTGCGGAGGAGAGCGAGCACGACGCCGACAAGATCATCGTCCGGTCGAACGGCACGGTGACATACACGGGCAAGGACATCGCCTATCACCTCTGGAAGCTCGGCAAGCTCGGGCTCGATTTCCATTACCGGATGCTGCGGCATGATCATCATGACCGCGAGGTCTGGATCACGACCGGGGACGAGAGCGCGGCGCAGTCGAATCATCCTCCGTTCGGTAACGGGACCGCATTTCTGAATGTGATCGATGTCGGCCAGTCGTATCCGCAGGCCAACGTCAAGCGCGGCGTGATGATGATCGATCACGACGAGCGCGTCGCGCGGAGCGCTCACCTGGCTTACGAAAAAGTGACGCTCACGCCGGCCGCCGCGGTCGAACTCGGAATGGAGCTGTCCGAAGCCGATGCCCAGCGCCAGCAGATCGGGATGTCCGGCCGCAAGGGGCTCGGCGTCAAGGCAGACGATCTGATCGACCGGCTCGAGGAGAACGCTCTCCGCGAGGTTCAGGCGCGCCACACCGACCTCGATATCGAACGGCAGCGTCACATCGCCCGTCAAATCGCGGTCGCTGCGCTGCGGTTCTTTCTGCTCAAGTTCACGCGGACCTCGATCATCGCCTTCGATTTCAATGATGCGCTCAGCTTCGACGGCGAGACCGGACCGTATATCCAGTACGCGGCCGTCCGCGCAAACAACATCTTCAGAAAGCTGGGCAGGACTCCCGACGAGGCGCGGGCGGATTTCAAAGCGATCACCGCAGAGCAGTGTAACGAGATTTTTTCAGGTGAGGGTGGCGACGACCTCTGGTCGCTCGTCTATTTCGCCGCACGGCTGAACGAGGTCATGCAGGTCTCGGCCGCGGGGTTCGAGCCGACCCACATCGCCAAGTACGCGTTCCAGCTCGCGAAGCAGTTCAATCTTTTTTATCACAGTTATCACATCCTCCGGGAGGAGAACGAGACGCGACGCCAGTGCCTGCTGATGGTCGCGGATCTGACAAGGCGCCGGCTCGAGAAGGCGCTTTCCCTGCTCGGGATCGAGACGCCGGAGCGGATGTGAGCAGAAACGCCGGCGACAGATCCGGCGAGGAACGGAAGTAAGTATGCTGGTAGTAATGACCGCAGATGCGACCGACGTCGATATCTGGCGCGTGGTCGAAACGATCGAATCGCTTGGGCTCAAGGCCCATCCGATGCCGGGAGCCAACCGGACGGCGATCGGCATCACTGGAAATACGAGCGCGCTCGATGCCTCGCCGTTTGCCGATTTACCGGGCGTCGCCGAATGCGTCCGCGTGACCAAGCCGTACAAGCTGGTCGGCCGCGAACTGAAGCACGACTCGACCGTTATCCGGATCGGCGATGCCGAAATCGGCGGCGATTCGCTCGCCATTATCGCCGGTGTCTGCGCCGTCGAATCGCTCGAACAGACCATGCTCACGGCCGAGGTCGTCGCCGAGGCCGGCTGCAAGTGGTTCCGCGGCGGCGCTTTCAAACCGCGCACTTCGCCCTATGCCTTCCAGGGCCTGGCCGAGGAGGGACTGAAAATCCTGGCCGAAGTTCGCGAACGGTTCGGCCTTAAAATCGTCACCGAGGCGACCGACGAGCCGGCCCTCGATCTGATCGAACGTTACGCCGATGTCATCCAGATCGGCACCCGCAACATGCAGAACTTCAGCCTGCTCAAACGCGCCGGGCAGGCCAGAAAACCGATCCTCCTCAAGCGCGGCATGTCATCGACCCTTGAAGAGTTCCTCCTTGCGGCCGAGTACATCATGTCCGAAGGGAACTATCAGGTCATCCTCTGCGAACGCGGCATCCGCTCGTTCTCGAATCACTCGCGGTTCACTCCGGACCTCTCGATCATTCCCGCGGTCAAACAGCTCTCGCACCTGCCGATCATCTTCGATCCCAGTCACAGCACCGGAAAACGCGAGGCGGTCATCCCGCTGGCGCGCGCCGGCGTCGCCGTCGGAGCTGACGGCCTTCTGGTCGATATCCATCCCTATCCTGAAAAAGCCCTCTGCGACGGACCGCAGGCCCTCCTCTTCGATATGTTCCGAGATATGGTCGCCGAGGTCCGCGCCATCCACGAAATCGTCAAAAAGTCCGAAGTCGCCCAGGAAGCAGGTCGAAGTTAGCCGAAAGGGGTTATCCACGAAAGGACACGAAGGTTCACAAAGAAAGTGAATCCCCTTCGTGCCTGCTTCGGTTGACTTCGTGGAAGAAAACCTGTGGAGAGCGGAAATTATCCACGAAGGAACACGAAGATTCGCAAAGAGAAACTGTGACCTTCCTTCGTGCCCCCTTCGTGTGACTTCGTGGATAACTTCCTATTCGACCTGGAAGTAGACGCTGCGGTAGGCGGTATCTTTCGTCGCGCGGTCGATGGCTACGACGCGCAGTTCATATTCACCGGGGCCGAAGTCCTTCAGGTCCACGCGCGCGGCGTACGGGATCCGCTCAAGATCGGTCTGAGGTG
>CALBSU010000415.1 GCA_937967285.1 uncultured Acidobacteriota bacterium | reverse complement strand
CGCGCCCGAACCTGCTCCCGATCCACTCAACGCCGATCAGCGCGTAGAGGAAAATAAAGGGAATCAGCACCACCATGTAACGCTCGATCGGCATGATCGGCAGGATCAGGAATGGACCGAAGTAGAAGATCGGAAAAAATTCGAAGACGCTGATCCCTCTGCGCAGCCTGAGAAGATATCCGATGATCGCCAGACTGCTGACCGCTCCGAAGATGAACAGTTTGAGCGCCTTGCTGTAACCGTTTTCGAAGAAGTAGGAGAAAATCTTGAAATAGAGCCAGCTGTGATCGATCAGATGATTCAACCCCGGACCGATCTGAGGGCCGTATCCGCCGTCGGCGTGTGACGTCATGTTCTGAAAATAGATGCACAATGCCGCGACGACCGTGCCGGTCATTCCGATCAGACTCGGCCGCCTGTTCCTGATCAGGTCCCACGCGATGAGGCAGGGAATCAGCACCAGCCCGATGCTGCGCGTCCCGTATGCAAGATAGATCGAAAGCCCGATCAGCACTCCCCATAAGACGTCACGGCCGCGAGATCTGCCCTGCTCGTATGACTGATGAATGAGGCAGAGACTGATCAGCGAAAAGAGAGCGAATGGCAGGTCGGATACGATATGGTCCTTGTAGAACCAGATGATCGGATTGAGTCCGATCAGAGCCACCAGGGCCACCCGATTTCCCGGCGAAAGAAACTTTCTGAAACAGTAATAAGCGAATCCGAGCAGCGCGATGATCGATGCCACGATGATAAATTTCATCGCCGTGAGATTGATGCCGAAAAGCAGACTGATCGGCGCCAGCATGATCGGAAAGATCGGAGGATATGTCCGCGGTCCGATGATGATGTCCGGATTCATGATGAAACCGGTGTCGTCGTAAGCCCTGCCCTCGACGATGTTCATGCTGTGTTTGATGTACATCGCGAAGTCATCGCCCCAGTCATGGCCTTCCCTCAATGTTACGAAAAGGAAGATCGCGATGCCGGCCAGAGTCAGTGATAAAATGATTCTCCACCGGCCGGACTCTTCCCGCGAAATCTCTGGCTGACCGACCGATCCCTGCGCTCCGGTCCTTCCGCCGTTATCTGCCCTCCTGTCGCGATTCGAGCCGTCCTCTCGACTTTCGTATGCCGCGATCGTATCTGAGTATCTATTCTTCATATCCGATCTTGTTCAATTCTGTCTGGTCTGTGCAGTTGCTCCAGGGAATCGACCCGAGTTTTTCGATCGCTGCATCCTCGATCAGATTCATATACGATCTGAGATGCGCTTCGCGACACCAGAGGCGGAGGAAGGCGTTGTAGCCTTTCTCGCCGAGTTCCCTGCCGAGTGAGGGCGAATCAGCCAGTTGTCTGATGGCGGCGATCAGTTCCTCATCGCTTCGATAGATGAATCCTCCTCCGCTCTCTCTGACCACTTCCGGCAGAGCTCCGAGATCGTTGACGATAACCGGAGTCTTGCGCGCGAAGGCCTCGATGATGATGATTCCGAACGTTTCGTAAGTCAGCGAGGGGACGAGACAGGCCAGTGCGTGAACGTAGAGGTCGCTCAGGTCCCTCTGGGTCTGAGCGCCGAGGAACCTGATCCGCGGGTTGCCGGCCGCCATGGCCCTCAACTGATCGCCGAAATTTCCGGCGCCCGCCACAAGCAGATCGCAATCGGTTATTCCTTCCCAAATCCTGATCAGCCTCTGCAGTCCCTTGATCTCCTCGAGCCGTCCGACGAAGAGAAAGTACGGTCGTTCGTGCGGTCGCGGGCCGGGGGATCTCCAGTCCTCGTCTGCCCGGTCTATGAAGTACGGAAGATGACCGACCGGGCGAGCGAAGCCGCGTTCGGCGTGCATCCGGGATGTGAAGCGGCTCGGCGAAACGAATCTGTCGACGTTTCCGGCAGCCTTCTCGAGCATCGAAGTGTAACGCCAGAGCTGCGGGGGACGTCGCCCGAGAATCATGCATCGCAGGCATTCGGGCTTTTCACACGGCCGGCTGTTGAATTTCCAGAGCACATGCATCGGGCAGATCAGCCAGTGTTCATGCGTCGTGTAGATCTTGATCGCGCCGGGAGTTTCCAGCTCCAGTATCCCCGGGCCGAGCAGGGAGATATTGTGATAGTGGATGACGTCATACGGCCTGCTCGCAAGCACCTCCCTGATCTTGCTCAGCTTGAGATACGGGTGGCCGGTCTGCTGTGTCAGAAGCGGCGAAAGCCGGCCGCAGCCGCTTCTCAGCCCATGCGTCCTGACTCCCGGATGCGGCTTGAAGCTGATCTCGGGCTCTCCCGGATGCAGCAGATGATAGGAGTCGATGTCGTGGACCACGTCCACCTGGTGCCCTTCGTCGGCCAGGGCATGACACAGCCTGTAGAGGTACATCGCATCGCCCCCGAAACTCCAGGGCGGGTAGAACGTGGTCAGATGCAGGAAATTGATCGGCCTGCTCATCCGGCGCCGATCCTCGTGATCACTTCGATCATCTGATGCGCGGCGGCGTCCCAGGTCAGCTTGCTCGATGCCGCCAGGCCGGCCGATCGCAGCCGCGCCCGCAGATCGCTCGATCCCGCCACCATTCCGAGAGCCGCCGTCAGCTCATCCTGATTCCTCGGATCGAAATAGATCCCGCCCTCGCCGAGCAGTTCGGGGAGAGGGCTCTCGGTCGTCGCGATGACCGGACACCCGCAGGCGGCGGCCTCGACCGCCGGCAGCCCGAACCCCTCCATCAGAGATGGGAGCACCAGGGCTGTGGCGTAGTTGAGCATGACCGCCAGGTCCTCATCCGGCAGATACCCCGTGAAGATCACCCTGTCAGTCAGCCCGCGGTTTTCGATCATCTCGCTGATCCTGCTGAAATAACTGTGAAAGACCTCTTTTCTGTACTCACCGACCATGACCAGCCTGAGATCGGGGAAGTCTCCTGAATTTGAGACCTTCTCGAAAGCCCGGATCAGCAGTTCGAGGTTCTTGTGCGGATTGAATCCGCCGACATAGACGATCAGCCGGTGATCGGGCGTCAGGCCGAGGTCTTTCAAAAGAGGCGTGGGTGACGGGGTCTCGATCGGCCTGAAAATCGGATCACCCGCTTCACCGACCACGAAGATGCGGTCCGGGTGAGTCCCGAAGTGCCGGCTGATGCAGCGCTTCGAGTACTCCGAAACTGTGACGATTGCGCTCGCCTGCAGGCGGCCGAGCGCTACTTTCGCTTTCCAGAAGAGCCTCGCAGGCAGCGTCGGAACCGTCAGGTGCGGAAACGTCTCGGCGATGACATCGTGAATCATGACGATCTTGCGCGCCGGCGTATGGACGGGAACGTAGCTGTAAACGGTCGGAAAGAGAAGCATCTCGAAAGCCGGGTCCGAGAGCGCCCGGCTCATCCTTATCATATCGCCGAAAGATCTGCGCCCGCCGGCGGCTGCCGCGATCGATGTCGGCAGGTCGGTCCGGACCAGCTTGATCTCCGCGCCGGCCGGCAGTCTGCCGATCGAATCCGGTTCGTCGGTGACGAGCGTGTATTTGTTCCCGGTGTCCACCCTGAGCAACGCATCGAGCAGGGACCGGGCATGTCTTCCGTAGCCTCGCGAATTCGAGGCGCTTGTTGCATCTACCCCAATTCGCATCGGTTCATTTCCGCCCCGCTTTCGCGGTCAGTTCGAAGATGGACTTGACGACCAGATCGGGCTGATCCTTTTGAATGAAGTGACCGCTCTTATCGGCGATGATCTGCCGTGATCCCGGCACCAGCCTGACCAGCTCCGCCTGAAACTCAAGATGCGCCCGCTCACGTTCGTCAAGCGCCGCCTTGACGCGTTCGGCGCCCGCGGTCAGGATTATCGCAGGCATCGGTCTCAGTCGCGCGGCTCCCACCTGACGCCCGCTGGCGAGCATGTTGACCCTCTCAAGGTTCTCTCCACGTTCGTGGCGCAGAAACGGGACGCGTTGATCGACCGGCATGATCTCGGCGTATCTGAGGAACTGGCTCTCGTGCGAGGCGTCGATCAGCAGCATCCCGGCGACGTCGTCCGGATACCGGCTGGCGAAGAGCCTGACATTCAAACCTCCGAACGAATGCCCGACCAGAATGTAAGGCTTGGCCGCGCCGGTCTCATCGAGAAGCGCATGCAGATCTTCAACTATCTCGCGGCTCGTTCTGACTGTGTCGATCGGATCGCTTTCACCGACCCCGGCGCGTTCGTAGACGATGACGCCGGTTCGCGCAGCCACCTCGTCCGGGATGGATCCCCACGTGTCAAGGAGCTGCGAAAGTCCTGAATCGAAGACAACCGTCGGTCCGCGACGGCCCTTTCGCTCGACCCTCAGGTAATGCCCGTTGACGCTGACAAGTTTGCCGTTGAGGATCTTCCAGGCGCGCTGTATTTTGCGCTCGCCGCGCTCGATCACGGTCTCCGGGCCGAGGGCCACGACCAC
>CALBSU010000414.1 GCA_937967285.1 uncultured Acidobacteriota bacterium | reverse complement strand
AATTATTGTCTCATTATCGACATGATGCTAGGATTGGCGCTTGTTCTGATTTCGACCAATCTATTTACATCTGCACACCGGAAATGAGCCGCAAATCAAGTCAGAAAAAGAGCACAAACAGAACTGAACTCAACCAGACTGTAACCGATCCTGTCAGTCTCTTCCCCGCCGATCGGCGTCGCGGGTATGCGATTCTGGGAGCGGCATTCGTCTTCACGCTGCTGACCTACGTGCTGCATCTGGACAGGGTCGTAGGTCTGATGAGCGACGACGGCTGGTACGTCCTGCTGGCGAAATCGCTGGCCACCGGACAAGGGTATCAGCTCATCAACTCGCCGTCGGCTGGCATTCTGCCGATCTACCCGCCCCTGTTCCCCTTTCTGCTCTCGATCGCATGGCGGATCTGGCCGCAGTTCCCCGAGAACATCATCCTGCTGAAATGGGTCTCCATCGGGGCGATGATGATCAGCGGATGGCTCGTCTATGTTCATTTCGTCCTCGACAGGAAGACCGGGCGAAATTTCGGAGCCGCACTCGGACTGGCCACCGCCACCGCGCCGGTCCTCGTCTTCACGGCTACCGGAACAGTGATGTCGGAAAGCGTATACCTCTGTCTTCAGATCGGAACGGTGCTCGCGGCTGAGCGGACGGTCCGTGCGGGCGAGCGTGGAAGCTGGAAATTCTGGATGACGCTCGGCGAGAAGCGGTTCTGGAACGGCTGGCAGTATGCGATCCTGGCCGCCGTGCTGGCGTCGGGAAGTTTTCTGACCAGATCGGTCGGCGTGGTTGTGATCGGAGCCGTCGCCGTCTACCTTATCTATTCCCGATTGTTCCCGCTGGCTGCGGTCTTTGTCCTGGGCGTAGCGATCTTGACCGGACCGTGGATGATCTACCAGCAGACGCATATGCCGACAGCGGCTCAACAGGCTGAACAGAACAACTACATCGTCAAGGATTACGGGAGTCAGATGCAGGATGTTCAGGGAGATCAGCCCAGAAGCAGTCGAGTTCTCGAGCACCTCTATTTCAACGTCAGCTTCTACCTCGAGCATCATACCGGCGCTCTGGTCTTCGATCCCTGGTTCAGGGCGGCCGAACCCGCCGTCGGCAAGGGCAGAACACAGGGCAAGGCGATAGCCTCGCTGCTGCTGTTTCTGATCTCGATGATCGGCCTTTACCGTGCCGTTCGAAACGGGCTGACCAGCGGCGATCTTGTCTTCGTCTTCAGCATCGGGATTTGCGTGATCTGGGTATTCTTCTCGGTTCGACTGATCTTCCCGCTGGCGCCGTGGGTCTTCTACTATCTCGGTCTCGGCGTCAGGAGCATAATCGGCGGACTCAGAGTCACCCGCCGCAAAGCGCCGGCAGCTGCGGGCTGGGCGGCAGCCTCAGTCTGGCTGATAGTTCTGATCAATGCCTTCTCAAATGCGGATTACATTCTCAAAAATCTCGGGATGGTCGGGGAGAAGCCGGTCTGGGAGCGAAACTACCGGGAGAACCTGGAGGCCATGGACTGGGTCGATCGAAACCTGCCGAAAGACGCCATCCTCGCCTCATCCAATCCGTCACTGCTCTATCTCTTCACCGGCAGGAAAACCATCGGCAATGCGAGGCCGGCAGTCAGGTGGGAGCTCTGGAAAGAGATGGGCGTTCGCTACGGCGTCTGGCTGAGGTACGCTGAGATCATCGATCCAACGGCAAACGAGAAGCGGTTCAGCATCCCGTACCAGTCTGAACGGCTCAAACTTCGCGTTCTCGATTTCGGGGACCCGGCAACGAGACCCGACTGGGTGCCCGACAAACCGGCCAAATGAACCGTGTAGTTAACACTGTAACTGAAGCCATGATATTATGACGGAGTAATTCATACCCGTGTCATCAAGTCATCTGATTGATAATCAGGACGAGCGAGCCGTTAATGGAGGAATCTGATGCTGATCTGTCCAGTCTGTCGCAGCCAGAACCAGGATTCTGCGAAATTCTGCGGGAACTGCGGTAATCCGTTCATCCCTCAGAATGAATCGACTTCATCGCTGATCAACTGCGCGCAGGGACATATTTACAGCGCGGTCTACCAGTATTGTCCTTACTGTCCTCAACCCGACAATTCGGAACCGATAGATTTCGCGACGAGGGTCGAGGATGCGCCGACAGCGCTTCCCCAGCGGGACACCGGCGGCCAGCCGATGATGGATTTTTCGACCCGCGTCGACAGCGGCGAGACGGTCTTCGAGACGACAGAGACGCCGGCGCCCGCGATTTCGCCTCAGATGCCTCCGACAGAGATGATAAGTCCGCAGAGCGCATTCGAGGAACTGATACCCGGGGCATCGTCCGCCGACAGGCCGACCGAGGTGGAACCGGCGCCTTTTGTCGTCGAAAAGGCCGAGGCGAAGTTCGAGGAGCCGCCCGTCGAAGCGCATGCGGCGCCTTCCGACAGAACCGTTTATGCCGCGCCGCCCGCTCCTCCTCCGCCGGAACCGATCAGCAGGAACACGATCCTTGCGGCGCAGCCGGAAGACGCCGATCAGTCAACGAAGGGCAAGATCGTCGGCTGGCTGATCACCTACACCAATGCTCCGGACGGCAGGGACTATCACATCTATTCCGGATACAATCGCCTCGGAGCAAATCCGGTCTGCGACATCATCATCGACGACGAAACGGTCAGCGGTTCGCATGCCATCATCGTCTTCCGCGAAGGGAGGTGTCTGATCAAGGACGACCTTTCGCGCAACGGAACTTTCGTCAACGGACGCGAGATCACCGAGGCGCATCCGCTTCAGAACTATGATCAGATCCGTGTCGGCAACACATTTCTGACATTCGTATCGGCAACCAAACTCTGACAGCCATGAACTACGAATGCATCATCGGGCAGCTCTCCGATACCGGGCGGGAGCGTGAAGAGAACGAAGACTCGATCGGCCACATCTACGATGAGCGAACGCGCGTCCACCTCTTCATCATGGCCGACGGGCTCGGAGGGACGGCCTGCGGCCAGGTCGCCAGTCAGCTCGCGGTGCAGGCGATCAGGCAGGGATTCTTCGCCCGGGACGACGGGCACTCGATCCCCGACAGACTGGAATTCGCGATCCAGGAGGCGAATCGAATAATCCGTCATCGAGCGAACCGCGACCGTCAGTGCAAGGGAATGGGATCGACCTGCGCCGTGCTGGTGCTCAAGGACGACGCGGCCTGGGTAGCGCATGCCGGCGACAGCCGGATCTACCTCATCAGGGACGGCAGGATCCTCCAGTTGACGCACGATCACACCCGCGCCCAGCGGATGCTCGATGACGGCCTGATCACGGAGGAAGAGGCCGCCGGGCATCCCGACAGAAACTGGCTCGACAAGGCGCTCGGACTCAAGGAGAATCTCAAGCCCGACATCCGTCCCGAGACCATCCCGCTCAAGAACAGCGATCTCTTCGTCCTCTGCACCGACGGACTGACCAGCCTCGTTCGCGATGAGGAGATCTTCCGAATCGCCGGCTCTCAGCCAGTCCAGGCAGCCTGCCAGTCGCTGATCGAACTCGCCAACGAACGAGGCGGCCACGACAATGTCAGCGTCTCGATCGCCAGAATCAACTCAAGACAATAGTGAAGTTACTGATCGCCACAACCAACCGCGGGAAGGTGAAGGAGATCGCCGAGCAGTTGCGTGGAGCGGGTTTCGAGCCGCTGGGTCTGGCGGACCTCGAGACGGAGATCGAGCCGCCCGAGGAGACGGGCGAGACGTTCGCCGAGAATGCCCTGCTCAAGGCCGACTATTATCATGGCCGGACCGGACTGTTGACGATGGCGGACGATTCCGGGCTCGAAGTGGATGCCCTCGGCGGCAGACCGGGAGTTCATTCGGCGCGCTACGGCGGCGGAAACCTGAGCAGCCCGGAGCAGGTCGCACTGCTGCTCGATGAGATGAAGGATGTGCAGGATCGAACTGCCAGGTTCCGTTGCGTGATAGCTGTTTCAGGCGACGGAGTCAGGCGGATCTTCGAGGGGTCATCCGATGGACGGATCGCCCGGGCGCCGGCCGGCGAACACGGTTTCGGTTACGATCCGGTCTTCATCGATCCGGAATCGGGCAGGACCTACGCCGAATTGTCGCCGGCGGAGAAGAGCTCGCGCAGCCATCGCGGGAAGGCGCTCCGCGAGGCCTCCCGCTGGTTGAGGGCTCTCGCCTAGCCCGCGTGGAGCAGAATCTTCAGTTCGCGACCGAATTTGACGTCGATCTTTTCCGAGCGGACTCCGACGACGACGCCGGTTCCGAATTTGGCGTGCTCGACGCGATCTCCGACCTTGAAGCTCTCGGTCATTGAGTATGGCCGGGCCGGGCCCGACTCGTCGATCTCGATCGACGCTTCCTTCCGTGAGGTGCGCGGAGAGGCAGCCGCACGGGCCCTGCGCTCACGATAGATATGATTGCTCTGGCAGGTCCGGCACTGCACCCTGCCGATCGTGCCGTCCTGATTGAGCGCGGCGATCACGTGTTCGCGCGACTCCTTGCATCTGCCGCAGTATGCGTCGACATCTCCGCCGAGCTGCGGCTTCTTGATTATCCCAAGTCCATTCATAACGAAAAATCTTTCCTGTTCTTTCCGGTGAAATTGTTTATTGCAGGGGGATGTTCTGCCAGTCGCCGCGAATGATCGTTTCGCGGATCTGCCGGGCATCCTTCCCTTCTTTGATCAGCCTGTCGACAAGGAGACCCTCCTTGAGACAGAGCGTTCAGCCGGCGCTGTGATCGGTGGCGTAACAGTCGAGCAGGCTGCGGTGGCCGAAGCCGTCATCGCAGTAGCAGTAACACGGCTGCTGGGCAAAGACTGCCGGATTGGCAGCCGCAAATCCATACGCCCTGGCAACCACGGGGTTGTCGAAACCGGCCGGATCGAGCACCCGCGGCAGCGGTTCGGCTGACTTCCCGTCCTGAAAATATGCCGGAACCCTCGGCGTTGCTGTCGTCGATGCAGCGTGTTCTCCGTGTTGCTGGTTCTGTGTTGCCGGTTGATTGCCGGATTGGCAGGCGGTGATGATGAGTGAAATCAGCAGAAGATGAATAATATTGCTTTTCTTCATTCTTTCTTCCATATTTTCCAGAGTCAATTATCGTGCGCCGCATGTTCGTCAAAAGCGCCCGGACATTGTAACATCATCGATGGGCCAATCAATGCATATTCGGATGACAGTGACGTATGTTCAATCGAATCTCCCGTTTTATCATCATCCTGATCATCATCCTGTCCGTGAACTCGTGGACCGCCGGGCAGACCAGAGAATATTCGATTCAGGTCGCCGCGGTCGAAAATCAGGATGAGGCTTCAGCACGGATTGCCGAACTTAGAAAGAAGGGCCTCGAGCCTTATCTGGTCAGATCCAGGGTCGAAGGCCGTGGAACCGTTTACCGAATCAGAATCGGCCGATACCGGACCTCGACCGATGCCCGTGCCGCGGCCGAAAGATATCGCGCGAAGGGCCTCATCTCCGATTTTTTCATAGCCCCGTACGAACAGCCTGCCCGGACAAACCCTGTCGAGTCTTCGGCTCGCGAAGAGAAGAAACCCGTCATCGACAAGCCGGATGACCGGAAACAGCCTGAGATTATCGACCGGCCGGCAACAGCAGAGGTCCCCGAAAAGAGTGCGCCACCACGCGCCGCCGCCGATACGTCGAGCAGGCCCCTTCCCAGGATGGCCGGTCTCCCTCCATCGCCGCCCGAAATCGAGATTAAGCATGAAGGATGGAAGGCGTTCAGCCTGCCCGAAATGGCCGGCATCAATCTCCGCTCGATCAGGTTCGTCGATGCGCTGACCGGATGGATCGCCGGCGACGGAGGTTCGCTATTCAGAACCACCGACGGAGGACTGAGCTGGAAACGCCTCGAGAGCGGCACTTCCGCCGACCTCTCTCAAATCGGATTCGTCGACTGGAACAACGGCTGGGTGGTCGGACAATCCGCATCCGCCGGGAGCGTGGTTCTCATCACCCGGGACGGGGGCAGGACCTGGAGCAGGAAAGAGATGAAGGACATATCGAGCATCTTCTTCATCGATCGGAATACGGGCTGGGCGGTCGGTCCCACCATCCTCAAAACCGTCGACGGCGGCGAGACCTGGGAGACTCCCGCCGAACCGGTCGAAATTATCGGCCTGCCGGTCGAATCGTCCACTTATCGATTCGGTTTCAGCGACGTCTTCTTTCTCGATGCCGAACGCGGATGGCTGGCCGGAAACTTCTACGGCGAAGATCGCAACAATATCGGAGGACTCTTCCATACAACCGACGGCGGGCGGAAATGGCGAAGGGTTCCGCTCACCCTCGAGACCCAATACACCTCGGGCCGCTTCACGCCGGGGACCATCCGATCCGTCAGGTTCACAGACTCCGACAACGGCATCGTCACCGGCGATATGATCGACGGCGAGGGGCACTTCTTCTTCATTCTGCACACGAAGGACGGAGGAAAAACCTGGCTCCAGCAGCGAACATCGAGCTCGCGGACTCTGAGCGCCGCGTTCCTCGACCTCAGGAACGGCTGGCTCGCCTCCGTCAATCCGCGGGAGTCCGACGGCGGCAGCGTGACAGACCAGACCATCCTCCGAAGGACCGACAACGGCGGTCTCACCTGGCAGACGGAGGCATTTGCCGGTGACAGGAAGCTCAACGACATCTTCTTCATCTCCTCCAATCTCGGCTGGGCCGTCGGTGACAAAGGCCTGGTCATGAAATATGTGGGGCGCAAGTAGCCGGCTCGGACCGCCGCTATCAGCGCATCATGTGAAGGCTACGAAAAGTTCAACGAGGATGAGCAGGACGATGATCATTTCGAGTGTCTGGCTCTGGACAGTGTAGACGCGGTCGGAGAGGAGTTCGTAGAGGCCGGTCACGATCTCCAGCTTGCGATCGATCATCTGATCCCATTCCCGCAGGTCGAAACGTCGCAGTGCGGCATCGTGGACTCGCGCCAGGTACAGGTCACCAACCAGCTTGAGAGCGTTCTGGACCCGCTCCGAGAGGAGAACTGACTCGAGTCGCAACTCCGCCATCTCTCGCATGGCCTTTTTGTACGGACGCCGGAAAGGTAATGGGAACTCCATCCGACGCCTGGCTAGCTCCGAGAAACCGGCTATCCGTCCGTCAAGCAGCGCATCGATGTACCGCGCTTCGAGCAACTCGACATTGAGCAGTTCAAGGACGTTGACGGTGTCCTCGAAATCACGGTCGATGATGATCGAGGCATTCCAGTCGATCAGCACCAGATCATTTTCATAATATGAGATCCTCTGGCTGATGGCCTCCTCCACATGAGTCCGACTGAGCGGGATCGTATCGAAGCGCAGTGTCTGGGCGAGCGTCCTCCCATGGAGTTCGATGAACTCCTCGGCAGTAATCGAGGGTTCGAGCCGCTGAAGGATGAACAAATAGTAATCCTCGACGAGCGGTGAGATGGCGGGTCTGACTATGGCAGCTCCGACCTCGCTTACGAGCCGATCTATCCGAAGCCTGGCATCGACTTCAAGGTTCAGTTCTCCAAGTTGCTGACCCAGCAACGGCAGCCGCTCCAGATCGAGTCGATCCTCTTCGACGATCGGCCAGCGATACGAGAGGCTGACCGCTCCGAACGAAAAGAAGACGACCTGGACCATCCCCTCCCTTCCTGATGGCCCGGCGACCGGATCGAGGGTCACTATTCGGGGCGGGCTGGTGTACTGAAGATATGGCGGCGTATGCTTTTTTCGGGAGATCGGCTGCATCGGGGTGGTCGCCCGACGCGTCCCCCGCTTCCCCACACCCCCCTCCTCCGCCATCC
>CALBSU010000413.1 GCA_937967285.1 uncultured Acidobacteriota bacterium | reverse complement strand
GGAAGAAGACGTTGTCGGCCTCGCCGTGTTCGATATCGAAGTAGACCTTCCAGTTCGAGAGCGGCGCAGCCCGGAAACCGGCCAGAAAGGCATGAGTCTCGTTGCGCGCGGTCTCTGTCTCGAACGCCAGACTCAGTCCCTCGTCGAAGCCGCCCTGGATCAGCCGGCGGTTACTGTATCGATATCCGAGATGCCCCGTGAACCGCTGACTGATCTTGAAATCGACCTCGACCTGATTCTGAAGCTGACGGAACCCGATCGAGCGGATCGAAAGGAACTCCGTGATCAGCGGCGGCAGCTCCGTCATTCCGAAGAATGTTTCCCGCGTGCGGTAGAGCTCACTGGCCAGAAACTGATTGCCGTCGATGCGGAAATTGTTGAACCTGAAGACCTCCGAAACAGAGATCCGGTCGGTCAGATAGACCGTCACGCCGAAGTCGCCCATCGCGTTGGGCCGCTTGGTCTGCCCTCCGCCGATCAACTGATCGAGAACGATGTTGTTGTTGTCGTAGTCCTTTCCGGTCTTCGTCTCGAAAAGCCGGAACCGTGACCTGGCCGTGGTGTAGGTCAGACGTCCGGTGAAATCGAACCGCTGCTTGATCAGCGTGTGAAGACTGAGCTGAGTGAACGGGATCTCGCCGCGCGACGGGATCTGACGCTGGAACGTGCTCAGCGACGGCAGGTTCGTGGGATTATTGCCCGGTTCGAGCGAAGGGATGATGAAGGTCGTATCATCTTTATATCTGCGATAGCCCTGCAGAAAGTTGATGTCGACGCCGAACACTCTCGCCTCGACCCCGACCCTGAAATCCTGGGCCAGTTGCCGGATCGGCGAGGAGATCGGGAACTCATCCCTGTTGTAGTAGAAAGTGGTGAGCGAGGCTCCCTTATCGCGATTGACCGAGTAACCGAGATTGACTCTGAAGTTCTCGTTGCCCGGCAGCAGCGTCAGCGTGAAATCGCCGAGCCGGCGATGCGTATCGCTGAGATGCTGGTTGAGCGCGAAGTTCGCCAGATTGTTGAAATAATCGACTCGACGGTAACTGCCCGCAAAACGGTACCACTTCTTCTTTTCGATATCGAACCGCAGGAATGCGGCCGGATCGCCTCCCCAGCCCGAGGCATTGACCTGAAGCGTATCGAAGACCAGCCCGTCGTCTCCGCCTGATCTGGCCAGAAAATCCAGATTGAGCAGGCGCGGCCCGCGCCCGTAGTTGAGATCGCTCCGGTATTTGCTCAGGCTCCCATCGGTTCCCAGAAACCTGTAGCCCGTCTCGACATCCGCATCAACCGTATAGACTCCGAACTTTCTGATCTTTGAAACCGCGGGTTTCGGATCCTGCGCCGGCTCCGCGGGCGGATCCTGCGCCAACACGGGCGCCAAACCGAATATCAGTAATAAGATAAGTGCCGCTTTTGAGGGTAATACGCAGTTCATGGTATTCCTCCGGGAATAGCCCGATCATCGGAAAAACGCCTGGCTGGCATTAGACCCATGAATCTTGATATGACAAACCGTGCAATTCTGGTATCTGGCGGACGCCAGGTTATGAAATGATGGAGTATTGAGTCCGCCGACCGTCCCGACTCCGCTGTGACACTCGATGCACAACTGAGTCACCCTGTCCCGCTTGAGCATCTTGGGATTGTTCGCGCCGTGCGGGATGTGGCACATCGTGCAGCCCTCGACCTTGAGCGGCGCATGCTCGTAAACGAACGGCCCCTGCTTGTCGATATGGCACCGGATGCAGGCCGCATCCGAACTGTTGAAGGCCCTCAACTGCTTGCGCTCGAACCCGCCGTGGGCGTTGTGGCAATCGGAACACTTGATCGCCCCCTCGATCACACGGTGATGGAACGGCATCTGAAAATCGCCCTTCCGCTCGACGTGACATCCGAAACAGAGCTGCGGCTCGGGCTTCGCCAGCATCTTCGGCCGCGACAGATCTGCCGAATGAACCGAATGGCAGTCCATGCATCCCACATCGTTCCGGCCATGCTCGCCGCGCAGGAAATTGTTGTGCTCCTCCCGCCCCGAATGACACTCCAGACAAGTCTGCGAGAGCTCCTTCGCCGGCTCATCCTTGAACCGGATGATCTTCGTCGCGTCTCCGCCGGCCTCGACATGCTCTTTCCCCGGCCCATGACAGCTCTCGCACCCCGCGGTCCCCGAAAGCCGACTGACGGCATTCAAAACCTTGACGTGCGGCGTCGCCGATATCTTCTCGAACATCTCGCCATGGCAATCGCGACACGATTCGCTTCCCGCATACTTGTCAGACGGCAATGCCTTCGGATCCTGCTGATTCCCCGTCACCGATTGCGGAATCACCCAGATCATCAGCCCCGCCATTACCGCTATGACCGATATCTTGATCGCATTCCTCAGGCTCACCTTTATCATTTCCATCTCCTTACCAGATTGGGCGAGATTTGGATGGTACATTAATTCACAAACTTAAAGAGCCCTGTTCGCTGCTTGATGGCCTAACTGGTGGGAAAAAAGAGAATCCGGTGATCCGGCAAGTAAATATGAGAGCTTTAGTTAAATCAATACCAGCTAACCATCGTTAACGCTTTTATATTAAGCAACTTTCATACCTGAAAGGGATAGTGAAAAAAATGGGCAATATGAGTAAAATTCAGCTCGAGCAGGGCACGGGATGAGTAATAACACGCACTGGGAAGGAAATTTTACACAGCATATACAGTGGAACAAAAGTTTTAGTAACTGCTCAGCCATTTTAGCGGGACATTCTCATATCAAGCCCGCGAAGCGGGCGTCAGATTTTAGCCTTGTCATTACCCACATTTTCCTTATGTGGTAAAAATGTGGAATGAGTCAA
>CALBSU010000412.1:5000-7410 GCA_937967285.1 uncultured Acidobacteriota bacterium | reverse complement strand
CCCGCCAGGAATTTTGGAGTGCGGCGCCCGCGGGCGCCGCTATGTATCGGCCCGCCAGGCATTTTGGAGTCCGGCTCCAGCGGGCGCCGCTATTTTCCTGCCCGCCGGGCATCTGATAGAGTTTTAAGTAACGCCACATTGGATCTGGCATTCACTTCATATAAACCTGACTTTGGAGGAAAACCGGGATGTTCACCCGTCGCATTACCTTGGTCGTTTCTCTGTTACTGTCGATCAGTCTGGCATTCGGCCCGGTTGCGGCTCAATCGCGCCGGTCGGGCAAAACGACGGTCAAAGCCGAAGATCTGCAGGAATGGCTTGGTTATCTGGCTTCAGATGAGCTTGAAGGGCGCGCCACTTTTTCCGAAGGCCTCGGGCTGGCCGCGGCCTACATCGCTCAGCAACTCAAAAGCTGGGGCGTCAAACCCGGCGGAGATAACGGCTCGTACTTCCAGCGCGTCAAGGTGCTCGGAGTCAAAAGCGTCAACAACTCGACCCTGACCGTCGAGGTGAACGGGCAAACCCGCGTCTTCAAGGACGGCGAAGGAATCGCGTTCCCCAAAAACGTCGGCGGCAAGCGCAACTTCACGGCCGATCGAATCGAATTCATGGGCTACGGCCTGGATGCTCCTCTCGCCAACCATAACGACTATGCCGGTCTGGATGTGAGTGGAAAAGTCGTGGTCTATCTCGGCTCCACCGGCCCGAAGGGGCTGGGGCCGCAGTTCCGTCGCGCTCTTGGCGGTCGAGCCAGATATGCCACCGATCAGCGGCAGGCGCTGGCCGGCATCGGACCCGCGAGCGGGGGCTTCGGCGGCAGACAGGGTGGCCAGGCTTCAGGCCGCGGCGGCCCCCAACCGGATTTCACCACCGTCCAGCGGCTGGACAACCCGCTCCCGCCAAGCGTTACGGCCGAGGATGCATTCTTTGAATTTCTCTTCAGTAACGCCGAGGTAAAATACGCTGAGCTGAAGGACAAGGCCGCGAAGCAGGAACCGCTGCCCATCTTTACGCTCAAGGGCGTCAAGATGACCTTCAATCTCGATGCCGATTACCAGATAGTCCGTACCCAATACACCCGGAACGTCATCGGCACGATCGATGGCGCCGATCCGGCGCTCAAAAACAGTTACGTCCTCTTCAGCGCGCATTACGATCATGTAGGTTATGCCGAAGGCGAAATCGTAAACGGCGCCCGCCAGGGAGCTGTCGGCCGTGTCAAAACCGGCAAAGTAGACGACCGCATCTGGAACGGCGCGGATGACGACGGCTCCGGGACAGCCACTTTGCTGGGAGTCGCCAAATCCTTTGCCTCGGGGCCCAGGCCGAAGCGGTCGCTGATGTTCCTCTGGTTCGCCGGCGAGGAACGCGGCCTGTGGGGATCACGCTACCATGCCGATTACCCGACCGTCCCGATCGGAGAGATGGTCGCCAATCTGAATATGGATATGGTCGGCCGCAACCGCGACGACAAAGCCGAAGAGGCAAATTCGGTATACCTTGTCGGCTCCGATCGCATCAGCACCGAGCTTCACAACGTCTGCATCGACGCCAACGACTCGATGGCCAAGCCGCTCAAGCTGGATTTCGAGTTGAACGATCCGACCGACCTCGAACAGATCTATTACCGCAGCGACCATTACAGTTATGCCGCCAAGGGCATCCCGATCATCTTCTTCACTACAGGGCTCCACGGCGATTATCACTTCAACAGCGATCATGTCGACCTGATCAATTTCGAAAAGATGGCGCGGATCGGCCAGCTTGTCTATGAAACGGGGCGTCGTGTGGCCAACCTCGATCACCCGCCGGCTCGCGATAACAAGGGGCCGCGCGTCGGAAAGGGCAGCAATGGCAAAATCGACCGCTAGGCAGGTCGTGAGCTTCAGCGGGCGCCGCGCCTTGTGTCGCCCGCTGAGAAACACATTTCGCGGATACTTAAATCTTTTCAGGAGCGCTGAATGAGAATGCCGAACGGATTGTCTTTCATTTGCGGAGTGGTCACGGGCGCCCTGCTATGCGCAGGGTTGGCGGCGGTTTGGGCCGCTCCGAACCCGCAGACCGGCCGGAAGAGCACCAGCAAAATAGTCCTCGAAAACGATCGCGTCCGGGTCAAGGAGGCCGTCTTCGCCCCCGGAGACACGAACGCCGGAATGCATACCCACGATCTTCCCCACGTCGGTGTAGTCATCGACGGAGGAACGCTCAAGTTCAATTATCCCGACGGCAAGACCGAAACCATGGACCTGCCGCGCGGAGGCGTCGGTTACAGAGAGGCCAACGTCACTCACCAGCCGATCAATCCCGGCCGCGAACCGGTCAAAGTGATTGAGGTGGAGATCAAATGATCGACCGCTGAATTGCCGGCAGAATAGAAGCCGCAATAAAGTTGATGGAGGTGCAACAATGG
>CALBSU010000411.1 GCA_937967285.1 uncultured Acidobacteriota bacterium | reverse complement strand
TCCAGTTTCCAGTTTCCAGTTTCCAGTTTCCAGTTTCCAGTTTCCAGTTTCCAGTTTCCAGTTTCCAGTTTCCAGTTTCCAGTTTCCAGTTTCCAGTTTCCAGTAAGGATGCGCGGGATCATGAAACTGGTTAAATCCGCAATCATGCGAACATTAAATATTCGGGGCTCACTGGAAACTGGCAACTGGCAACTGGAAACTTCTTCTACCTTCCTCCTCCGAATCTGATCCTCAGTCCGGCCGAGAAGTTGAGTCTGTAGGCCGGATAGCCGAGCACTTCCTGATAGTTTCGATTGAGCAGGTTTTCGACGCGGGCGAAGAGGCCCATGAAACTGGTCAGCCGGTAGGCTCCGGTGAGATCGATGCGAGCGTAGCCCCGATTGTAGATCGGGTTGCCGTTCGCGTCGAAGCGGGAGAATGTTGCCGGATCGCCGTCGCGGCGCCGGCCCATGAAGGTGCCGACCAGATTGATGTCGAAACGGTTGCCCATCCATGTGGCGCTGAAAGAGCCGGAATTGCGGGGGCGGCGCAGCAGAGGCAGTCCGACCTCGGGATTCGGAATCAGCGTCAGGGATGAGTAGTCGATGATATCGGCGGCCTCGACCAGACGGGTATCGAGCAGGGTGTAGCTGCCGTCGAAGAGGAGCCAGCGTTTCGGATGCCACGAGATGGAGAGTTCCATGCCGCGCGCCCGCGAGCGGTCGTTATTGATGAAGTGGGTCAGGCGGCCGTCGGGCAGCGTGATCGGACCGCCGAAGGTCGAGGGCTCTGCGACGAATGCGATCTGGTTACGGAAGCGGTTGTCGAAGTAGACGCCCTCGACGCGGATGCGATCCTTGAGAAAGAACTGTTCGATCACGAAATCGAAGTTCCGGGACCGTTCGGGTTTGAGTTCCGGATTGCCGAGGAAGAACGGGCTCGGGCTGAAGGCTTCGATCAGGGTCGGCGCCTTGATGCCTTCGCCGTAGTTGATCTTGAGACGCGTCATGCCGCGCCGGCTCTGGATTCCCGATCGGCGGAGGACGATGACAGCCGCCAGTTTCGGCGCTATCAGCGTGCCGAAGCCCGTCGTCCCGCCGATTCGGGGCGAGCCGAGGTCATCGAGCGCGTCGTTGAAACCGTCTGGCAGATTTGCGCGATTGTTCTCGACTCTCAGTCCCGCCACCAGCAGAATCCTCGGCGTCAGTGAAAACTGGTCCTGGATGAAGAAGCCGGTATTTTTCCTCTCCGCTGCAACCCGGCTTTCGCCGAGGAATCCGTTATCGAAGACCGCGCGTTCTTCCTCGTAATCGATGCCCGAGGTGATGAAATGTCCGCCGGCGGTGACGATGTTGTTCTGGTATCTGATGCCGCGCCGGCGCTGCGAATTGACGAACGATGAGGTGAAGTCATTGAACGCGAAGCCGGAATCGACTGGGGTGCCGGGCAGCGTCAGATCCTGCGCCAGCGGGTCGAAGCTGTGCTGGCGGTTCTGCGAGAAGGCGAGTGTCAGGCTCTGCTGCCAGTTCTGCGAAAGCTGATTATCGTAGCGCAGGCCGACAGCCAGCCGGCGTCGTTCGATTCTGTCGTCAGGGTCCGGGAAGAAGATCGCCGTTGCGCCGGGGACTCCGGTGCCCGAGTTTTCATTGCGAACGGTCAGCCTCATCTGCTGGCGGGCGTCCATCCGGTATCCGATATTGGCTGATGCGATGCGATTCTGGTAATCGTCGTTGCGGTCGCGTCCGTTCGTCTCGAGGTGGGTGAAGCTGGTCGAATAGTCCCACGCTCCGTCGGCGCCCGAGAGTCTGATGAACTGGCGGTTGAAGCCGAAGCTGCCGCCCTCAGCGGAATAATCGAATTCGGGAACGGTCGTCGCGCCGCGGTGCGTGAAGAGCTGCAGGACGCCGCTGACGGCATCCGAACCGTAGATCGCGCTCTGCGCGCCGCGCACCAGCTCGATGCGCGAGGCGTTGTCGGTTGTCAGGTCGGCCAGATCGAACGCGCCGCCGGCGTCGTTGACCGGGATTCCGTCGATGAGCACCTTGGTGTAGTCCGATTCGCCTCCGCGGACGAAGATCGAAGTCACGCCTCCGCGCCGCGCGGTCTGCATGACCGTCACGCCGGGAGAGGTTCTGAGCGCGTCGAGCACGGTCAGTCGCTGGAGCCTCAGCAGATCGCTTCCGGATGCGACGAACGCGCTGTTCGGAGTGTCGCCGAGCATCGTCTCCGTTCTCGTCGCTGAGACCACCACCGCATCCTCGATCGCCGCGACGGTCAGAGGTATCACGATCTGAAAATCCCTGCCTCCCTCGATCCGCACCGGCTGCGCGCCGCCCGACTGGGTCAGCCCGTCGGCCTCGACCGCCAGCGTGTATCCGCCCTCGGGAAGCCTGATGAAGGCGAACTCTCCGCGGGCGTTGGTCCGCGTCTCCGCGACAGAAAGACGATTGGCCAGCAGCAGGACGACCCGCGCGCCGGCGACAGTCGATCCGCGCGCGTCGACCACCGCTCCGCGCAGCGACCCGACATTGGTCTGCGCCGATGCGAACTGCGCCACGGCAAAAACCAGAAAAAGAGAGCAGAGAACTACATTCAGACGTTTCATTTCAGACATCCTGACATTGTTTATTGAAAGATCCACGTGACGCGGGGTTTCCCGCTTCGCGGGTGCCGGTCGACATAGAGCGGAGCGCCGAAGACATCGCTCAGCAGTTCCGGCGTCATAACCTCGGATGGAGATCCGCATGCGATCAGGCGACCTTCCCTGATCAGCGCGATCCGATCGGCGAACTCCGAAGCGAGATTGATTTCATGAGTCACAAAGAGCGCGCCGATATTCCTCGATCGCGCCAGCTCGCGGACCAGGCCGAGCAGCGATATCTGATGCGCGATATCTGCGTTGGCGGTCGGCTCGTCGAGCAGCAGCAGCCGTGGCTGTTGAGCCAGCGCGCGCGCCAGCACGACACGCTGGCGTTCGCCTGACGAGAGATGATTGAACGGGCGGTCCCTGAATCCGGAGCAGTCCGTCAGGGCCAGCGACTCGAGGGCGATCTCGATATCCCTCGGCGAATCGAATCCGATTGCCCCGGCGTGGGCGTACCGTCCGGCGAGGACATATTCGAGCGCCGTCAGGCCGAACCTCATCTCGGCGGGCTGGGCTACCAGCGCCATCCTCCTCGCCACCTCGCGTCTCGACAGACCAGAGATCGACCGGCCGTCGAAGAGGACCTCGCCCTGATGAGGGCCGAGCGATCCGTTGGCGATGGCGAGCAGCGTCGATTTTCCGGCGCCGTTCGGGCCGAGCAGCGCAACGATCTCTCCGTCACGAACATCGAGCGTGACGCCGCCGAGCACCTCGCCTTTTTCACCTCCGAGGCGCCTGCCGGGGTATGTGAATGTTATGTCGCGCAGTTCGAGCATCTGTCTTTCCAGAGGCAGCACGAGGGGGAACCGGGGCGGGAATTAATATGATAACCCGGTTTCCGCCTTTCAGCTTCTGCTTTTTATCAGCAGGTAGATGAATACCGGCGCTCCGGCGAGAGCGGTGATCGCGCCTGTCGGCAGTTCCCGCGGAGCCAGAACCGTTCTCGCGACGGTATCCGAGACCAGCACCAGTATCGCGCCTGCGATCGCGCTGGCCGGGATGACCAGCCGGTTGTCGGCGCCCGTTCCCAGCCTGACCAGATGAGGGACGACCAGCCCGACGTATCCGATCGCTCCGCCGGCTGCCACTGCCGCTCCGGTCAGAAGCGATGCCGTCAGATGGACGATCCAGCGGACTCGGGCCGTCTCGACTCCCATCGAGTATGCGTCGCGCTCGCCGATCATCATCAGATTGAGGGCCCGGGTCTGCGTCAGCAGAACCGCTCCCCCGACCAGCGATGAGACGATCACGAAGACCGTTCCCTCGATCGTTCCGCTCGAAAGGTCTCCGAGAAGCCAGAGCGTGATGTTGCGCAGTCTGACCGGTTCGGCCAGCGCCGTCAGCAGCACGATGACCGACGAAAGAAATGTCGAGATGACGATCCCCGCCAGAACCAGATGGGCCGGATTATCGTCGCGCCGGCCGATCCCGTAAACCACCAGCGTCGCCATCACTGCTCCGGCGAAACCGAAGAGCGGCCGGCTGACGGCGTATTCGGAAATGAAAATGATCGAAACTATCGCTCCCAGAGCCGCACCGCCGGAAACTCCGAGCACGTAGGGATCGGCCAGAGGATTTCTGAGCAGTGCCTGGAAGGCAGCGCCGGCTGTCGCCAGCGCTGCGCCCACGCCGATCGCCAGCGCCAGTCGCGGCAGGCGCAGACCGAAGATGATGGCTTCCTGCTCGGCCGTGATCCGGGATGGTCCGCCGGTAATCCACGACGCAATCGATGCGGCGATCCTCCCGAACGGCACGCTTTCGCTTCCGGTCGAGAGCGCCCAGACCGAAGTCGCCACCAGCAACAGGCAGAGCGACGCCAGAACGTACGCCGCCCGGCGGCGCGTCAGCCGGCCGGTTGTGGAGATCGCTGTCCTGGGTAGTGTCTCGACTGTCATTTAATACAGTGGAACCTGTGTCTTCTAAATTTTTAAACGCAAAAGGGCAGAGGGGGCAGAGATTTTGTGAGAATGACGATGTTCGTTAAAAGCCCATTGGACGAGATCCCGGGTATAAATCTCCAAAATACCAATCTCTGCTCCCTCTGCGTCTCTGCGTTTAAAAAAGTAGGCTCTATCGCTCCCGGTGCTGTAGGGCTGCTGCCAGTTGTTCGAGCCCGTCGACCAGCCGCGGGCCGGGCCGCGAAACCCAGTCGG
>CALBSU010000410.1 GCA_937967285.1 uncultured Acidobacteriota bacterium | reverse complement strand
AAAAAGCGGACTTTCGAGTCCGCTTTTTCCGTTTTGGAGTGCGACGGCCCGGCGTCGCTTTGGCAGTCCATTTCCCCCATGTAGATAACTTTAAGCAACGCGCCGTCAGCTCGTTTTAGCTGAATTCCACAATGGCCCGACTGCAATGATAAGCACAAGAATGTTGAAAAAGACATTCGAGGGAGCACCAGCTAAAACCGAGCCCGTTGAATCCAAAACAAACCAGGCCAGAATTCCTGCTACAACAGCACGACGAGTCTGGTCAGGGGCGACATCGTAAACCCATTGTCGGAGACAAAGGATCATGATGCCCCATCCAAAAAGGAACCCTCCGGTCAGTGCGGATAGAAACCGCATCGCACCTTCCGAGTAAATTTGTGCGCCATCGATTGGCCAGTTCAATAAATCGAGAGTCCAACGCGCGAACTCATCAGTTCCGCTTTGGGTTGCCAACGTGAATACTGGACCGAATGACCCAACGACTACTGCAGTGACAATCAGCCAGTTTTTTTGAAATCCAATTGATCTGAGCTTCATTTTGTAACTCGAGGCTTCGGCGTCGCTTTAGTAGTCGAAATACGGGTATTGGACTACTAAAGCGACGCCGGGCCGTCGCACTCCAAATCACTGGAATCTGATGGTGAGTTGATTAGCCGCTCTGCCGTCGATGGTCAGAGCGATCGGGACCTCTCCGGCGCCGATGAGGTTTCTGGAGAGTTTGATATTGATCTGGTCGAGGCCGACGAAGTCGTTCTGCGGCCCGGCGTAATCGACCGTGTGATCGACGGTGCCGATTTTGACTGCGACGTTGCCGAGCGAGCTGCGGCCGCGGACGCCGGTTCCGAACAGGAGCAGGAAGAGCTGTTCGGAGGCATCGCCGAAGACGACCGGTTTTGCCACGAACTTGTTCTGAGCCTGATCGAAGGTGGCTATCCCCTCGAAAATCTGTGTGCCGTCACCCTTGACGCGCAGAAGTACCGCGGCGGCGACTTCCCTGCCGTTGGCATTGGCGGAGAAGAGCGAAGGCGAGACATTGAGGATCGAGAGGGTCCCGCTGGCGATGAGCGTTCCGTTGAGGAACGATTCGACGTTGGCTTCTCCGCCCGAGGTGCCGGGCGGAATCTGGAAGTTGACCTGTCCGCCGGAGACGAAGAAGAGCGGAGAGTTCCGGGCGGTCCCCGAGGCATCGGTGACGCGGATCGAGGTGCCGGAGAGATTGGTCGGAAGCGGGGTCGTGCTTGCGACGACGGTCCCGGTGGCAAGTCCCGCGGCGAAACCGGAGACGATCGCCTCGGCCGAGGACGGCGCGGCGAAGTTGGCCGCCGAAACGGTCGTCAGCAGGCCGGCCTGTCGGACCTGCAGCGTCTGCCCTCCGACAGTCAGGTTCCCGGTCCTCACATTCGGCGTGGTGTTGGCGTCGACCGTGTACTTGACGACCGATTTTCCGGAGCCCGCATTCGGAGTAGTTATCCTCAGCCAGGCAGAATCCGAAGCGGCAGTCCAGCCGCAGACCTCGTTACCGGCGCTGAGAGTCAGCCCGTCCGAGGCGCTCTTCGATGAATAACTCCGGCTCGATGCCGAGAGCGAATAGCCGCAGTTGACGACCGAGAAGTTGACTTCGTTCGAGGTTCCGCCTCCGGGTCCGGGAGTGAAGACAGAGAGCCGGACCGATCCGAGCTGGTTGAGGTCGCCCGGCGCTATGACTCCACCGAGCTCGACGCTGCTGACGAAATTGGTCGTCCGATCGGCTCCGTTAAGACGGATCACTGAGTTCGACGTGAAGTTCGTCCCGAAGACGCGGATATTGACCGGCCCCGCACCGAGATTGGCGGCATTCGGATCTGACCGCGTCAGTGTCGGCGCCGGGTTGTTTCCGGAGATGGTCACGGACAGTTCGGTAGTCGTCCCTCCGCCGGGAGTCGGGGTGAGGACCGTAACCTTCGCCGTACCGGCCGAGGCGATATCCGCGGCGGTGATGGCCGCCCTCAACTGATTGCCTGTAACGAAGGTCGTCTGGCGATCCGCGCCGTTCCACCTGACGACCGAGTTGCGATGAAAATCACTGCCGATGACGGTCAGGTTGAAGGCCGCGCCGCCTGTCGGAACGACATTCGGACTGACCGCGGTGAGCTGCGGCATCGGCGCCCCGGCGAAAGTGCTCGAAATTTCGAGGCGGGCCATGAAGTTCGCCCGCGTCGCACCGGCCACCGCCGTCACCAGCGGCTGGAAGGTGAAACTGTTCTGCTGAACCAGATTCCCCGTCGACGGCGAGATGAAGGAACGCTGGAAGTCGGGACCGTTCGTATCGACCGCGATGCCGACTACGGTGGTTGTCGCCTGGACGCCGACATAGACATCTCCGGAATCGATCACCGGGCCGTCGAATTTGAATTCGACGAAGCGGCTGAAACCGATGCTCGGGATGTTGAACGTCTGATCGAAGATGAACTGCTGCTGAGCGGGAGGCTGCCCTGTTCTGTTCGGATCCCTGAAGATGACGATCCGCAATGGCGCGCCCGCAGGGCTCGGCTGCCCCGAAACGAACGGAATGTTGATCAGCAGCCCCTCGACCTTGGCCGGATACTTCGACGGACTGAACCGGTTGACCGCCATCGATCCCGGCGAAACCAGCGCGAAGTTGCGGCTGCCGTCATCGACAGAGAGCTTCTCGTAGATCTTCGCGGAATTGTTGACCGCGTAGCCGAAGTGGCCGAGCGTGATCAGATCCTGGGCGGTGATCTCCTCGCCGATTCCGTCCGATGCTGTCGGATCCATGATTCCCACGTACTGCCCCGACTGAGCGTCGTCCTTCCAGTGCGAAGCCTGGCGGCCGTCGCCTTCCTGTCCGTCGACTCTGCCGGTCGAGAGCTGTATCTCATTGAGCCCGGCGAAATGGACGTGCTCGCCGCCCGAGATGATCTGTCTTTTCGCGTTTCCGAAAGTTGTCGTGTCGACGCCGGGACGGAACCTGAAGAGGTCCCACTGCGTCAGACCGAGCGACGAGGTCGGGCTGACCTCGAGCAGTCCGACGAATGACGTGAATCCCAGAACATGTCCGATCTCATGCACCGCCGCGGCATAGAAATCTATCTTGTCCGCGTCGATCCCGTTCGACTCGTCGAAATCGAAGTCGATCGCCGAATTGAAGCCGATCGAAGGCGGCGATCCGAAATTGGGTTCCTGATCGGGGTTGGCGGTCGGCGCCAGAAATCCGGCCGCCCTCAGCACCGGCGACGAGGCGAAGACCGTCGATGTCGAACCGAGATCGGTACTGACCGTGTTCGAGGGAAGCGACGTAAAGATAGAACTCTGCTGGGAGTTCGTCGCGTTGATCAGCCAGGAAGAGCGGAGCGGCCCGAGCAGGTTCGGCGCGCCGAGAGTCTGGTTCGACGTCGAACCGATGACCGAAGATGAAGACCACGGACTCCCGAAACGCGTCGGACCGTAATCGACGTCGATGATCACGCTGATCGGCGTCGTGATGATCGATTCCCAGCGGGCCGCGGCGCGCAGGAAAGCGTCCTTCGCCGCCGGAAAATTGTCGAGCTGGGAGGTCGCGCGGAGGACGATCTTGAAACTCTGCTGCGTCAACTGTTCCTGCCGGGCCTCCGGACTGCTGATCACGCTCAGCCCCGCGCGAGGTTCCCCCATCCGGTACTGCTCGAACTCATCGACCGTCACCGGACGGCACGCGGTGCCCGCTCCGTCCCTGACGATCACGAAACCGTCAGCCTGCAATGCCGTGGGATTCCCATCACCCTGCAGCCATTGACCCAGCGTTATCACCGGCTCCGACTGAGCCGCCCCGGTCCCTGACTGGAAAATAACAGCCGCGCCCAGGATCAGGACCAGACACATAACTCTCATCGACTTCAATTTCATCTCTCAACCTTCCTGTCAAAATTCAATGGATAACAGATAACCAGGGGAGACCGTTAAGGATGTGGGGTAGTGTCATAGATCATAATTCATTCAGAAATTCTTGCAAGCCCTCCCGCCAGTGAGGCAGCAGGATCAGCGGTTCGACCATCGACGTCAGAACGGAATAACGGGGACGCTTTGCGGGACGGGGAAAGTCCGCGGTAGCAACGGGCGTGATCGTCGATTCGATTCCGGCCATCTCGAACAGCGCCGCGGTCAGCTCGAACCAGCTCGCGCCGCCGCTTCCCGCCAGATGTCTGACGCCGTAATCCCCGGTCCCGATCAGGCCGCCGATCGCTCTCGCCAGATGCCGCGCGTAGGTCGGCGATCCGTACTGGTCGCTGACCACACGGACCTCTCCGCGACTCCCCAGTTCGATCATCGTCTTCGGAAAATTCCGGCCCTCTGTGTGGTAGAGCCAGGCTGTGCGGATGATGAAGTGCCTCGGATTGAGCGTCGCCACGACCTGCTCGCCGGCCAGCTTGCTGCGCCCGTATGCGCTCCGCGGATCGGGCCGGTCGAACTCGTGGTACGGGCGTTCGGATGAACCGTCGAATACGTAATCGGTCGAGACGTGTGCAATCGGGATGCCCGCTTCCGCCGTGGCCAGCGCCAGATTCCTCGCGCCGAGCGCATTAAGGCGATACGCCTCATTCTCGTTCGTCTCTGCGCCGTCAACATTCGTAAAGGCCGCCGCGTTGATCACCGCTTCCGGCCGATGCGTCGCGATCGCGCCCCGGACCTCAGCCGAATTCGTGATGTCCAGTTCGCCGCGGGTCAGCGGGACCAGTTCATCATTGATCAACTCTCGCTGGAGAGCCCGGCCGAGCTGCCCTCCGGCTCCGGTGATGAGTAT
>CALBSU010000409.1 GCA_937967285.1 uncultured Acidobacteriota bacterium | reverse complement strand
GCGGTCTTTGCGGCTATCCCTCTTTGCCACCTTTGCGGCTGGTTCGACAGGGTTTCAGAGTTCGATCAGTCGGAACTCGTCCGCTCCGGCGATATCGATGACATCGCCCGGTTTGATTTTATGGGTTCCCTCGATCCGTTCGCCGTTGACGAAGGTGCCGTTGGCGCTGCCGAGATCCGTGATCGAGCAGGTCTTCTTATCGACGTTGATCCTGGCGTGATGCCGGCTGGCGCGAAGGTCGAGGACGACGATCTCGTTTTCATCCGCGCGGCCGATGGTGGTCGCTTCGTGCTTGAGCGGATGACGGACCAGCGCATCGCGTCGCGAGATCAGCACCAGGCCGGTTCCGGCCTCCAGCGTCGGAGCGATCGGAGCTTCCTCGAAAATTCCGCCGAGCTGAGTCGCCGCGGTGGATGATGCGGGCGGTTTGTGCTCCCAGTCGCTTTTGAAGACCGCATTGAGTCGCCGCACGATATCCTCGTCCTCGAGCCGAATGCAGACCTCGCGCCGGCGATCCATGCTCTGCGTCCGCAGATTCATACTGCCGAGCACGGCCCGCTGACCGTCGACGATCGTGCATTTCGCGTGGAGCTTGAACCGGGGAACCGTCCGCCATTCGATTTCGGCCGGGAGATTGACGCCGTCCTTCGCATCGCCCAGCACCCGCACTTCGACGCCGCTCTTCGCCTTCTCGACCAGCAGTTTGATGATCGCCGGATCCTCGAGCTTGGCATCGATGATGTGAATGGATGTTTCGGCGGACGAAAGCAGGTCCGTCATCTTCTGCCGGCTGTTGAACGGGCTGATCAGCAGCGGCGATTCCGGATCAGGGGTGAACTCGATGTCATCCCAGTCGGCGTCGAAGAGGCGGTTGATCTCGCCTGCGACGGCCGGATCGTAGAGTTCGACGCCGAAATCGCGCGTGTAATGCAGATTCTCCCGCGTCGGATTGAAGGTGAAGATCATCGCATAGGAATCATCGACCGTCATCACTTTGTAATGGTAGCGCGCACTTTTGCTGTCAGCCGACGGCTCCTTGGTCGCAATACCTTCCTTCTTGGCGTCCTTGAGCAGCTTCTGGTTCTTCTCTTCCCAGCCGCGGGCGCTGCTCGAAATCAGCAGCCTGATTCTGACGCGGCGCTTCTGCGCCTCGACCAGGGCCTTGTGAATGATCGGGTCGTCCATCCTGAATATGGTCAGGTTGATCGTTCGCTCAGCCCTGTCGATCGCATGCACGATCGGAAAGAAACTGTCCCCGGGTTGTACGATCAGTGAAGCCTTGTGATGCATCCGGTATCCTCCGCAAATTACTGAAAATCGACCGGATAGCTTATTCTATGGTTATCCCAAAGACAAATTGAAAAGAGCGAGAGTTCGTATCCGCCTGCGGTTGACCAGCTCAGGTCAGCGCATCATTATTAATTGCGAGTGAACCTGGCGCGTTCGGGAAAGCGCGTCAGGTTCGCCGGCAGGCTTTATCGATCGGCTCTTCAGCACGATCTGATTAATTTTCGCCTGCGAAGAATGAAAGGAGAGAAAAAAATGTACAGGAGTGTATCTATGAGGATCAGCCCGGCAATCCTGCTGTCGCTGATAATTTTATCCGGATGCGGAGGGTCGGCGGAGAAGCCGGCGGCTGAGACTGCGACGCAGACGGCTGCACCGATGTCGGCGGCCCCGGCGGCCGAACAGGCCCCGGCACAGAATCCGCTGGCCGGCACAGAATGGCGTCTGGTGGCGTTCCAGTCGATGGACGACTCAGTCGGAACGACCGTGCCGGAGGATCCGACGAAATTCACCATGCGGCTCAACCCGGACGGCACGGTAAACATGAGCCTCGACTGCAACAAAGCCAACGGCAAGTGGACGATCAAACCAAGCTCCGACATCAACAGCGGAAACTTCGAGTTCGGACAGCTCGCCGGCACCCGGGCGCTGTGCCCGCCGCCAAACCTCGATGAGAAGGTCGTCTCCCAGGCCCAGTACGTCCGGGGATATCTGCTCAAGAACGGACGCCTCCACCTGAGCCTCATGGCCGACGGCGGCATCTTCGTCTGGGAGCCGCATCCCGACGTTCCGTTCCAGTCCTCGGCTGACAAAGACCTCGAAGCGGCCATCCTCAAGGCGCAGCCGGACTATAAAAAGGCTGTCGTTGATATCGATGGCGCCAGCCAACGCGCCAGATATGTATACGGGCGCGTAGACCTCAACGGCGACGGCAAGGACGAAGTCTTCGCATACATGCTAGGCTCATTCTTTTGCGGAACCGGCGGCTGTACCATGTTCCTCTTTACCGAAGACAAGGGCCAATACACGCTGATCAATGATTTTTCTCTGACCCGCATCCCCGTCCTCGTCTTGGCTGAAAAGACGAAGGGCTGGCACAACATCGCCTGGGAGCAGTCCGGCGGCGGAGCTCCGATGACCTATCAGAGCTATGTCTTCAACGGAAAGAAATACGGCAAGGGCAAGTCGATGCCAAAGGACAAGGAACCGCAGGGTCTGAAATACCTCGCCGGCGAGCTGGAATTCGACAAGGGAGTTGTACTCGAACCGATCAAATGATCCTCGACAATGAAGGCCGCCGGATGGCGGCCTTCACTTTTTTGGAGACTGCCGTGCGTTCTCAGTTGACCTCGAGACCCTCACGACCGGGCAGCGCGGGGAACTTCGCATGCGGCTCAGTCTGATACCAGAAGACGACCGACGAGATGTCGTCCTGCAGCGGCAGGTACTCTCCCGGTTGAGCGGTGCTCTTCCAGCCCAGCGCCTGGATCGTCACCCGCAGATCCCGCTTGAACCTGATCGGATCGGTGATATGCCAGCGATACAATCCGAACCGCTGCTGCGACTGATAAACTCCGTCAGGCTTGATCACCTGATGCAGCCCTGAATACGGCGAATTGAAGACCTGATATTCCCGGGTCTTGCGGTTTTCGAAGTTGTACGAACCGCAGAAGTAGTCCTCCGTCCCCGTCCCGACGATCGTCGCGAAGTCCCTGTCCCCGTCCATAAAGAATTTGATCTCGCCCTCGCCCCACCATCCGCGGTTGTTGACTCCCCACGCCATGATGGTTCCGACGTACTGCCCCTGGCCTCTGATCCCGTCAACAAGCGTGTAGACATCCTTGTATTTGAGCGGATTGACGCGACGGAACTGCGCATGAAAATAGGCCGCGTCTTCGGGAACCCGCGTCACCGCGTAATCGATCTGGTAATAAAGCACCATGTCCCGGTCGTCGATGTTCTCCATGGTGATCCGGCATTTTTTGCGAAACGGCATGACCCAGTACGAGTTAAAAGCGCTGCCGGGATTGACCGCGACCGCCAGCGATGAAAGCGGAGCATATTCGCCCCAGCCCTGTCCGAAGAAATCCCCGACGGGAACTTCGACCGAAGGTTCGGTCTCGTCGTCCCAGTAGATGCGGAAGATCGAGTATCGCCAGTTGCCCGTAGGAGTCATCCAGATATGCTGGATCGCTCCGGAACCGGTGATCTCGGCCATGGTGAAAGTCGTTCCGGCCTTGATCCTCACGCTCGGACTGACCTTCCAGCCCTGCCCCAGATTGCGCGCGGCGGTCTTCCCCGTTCCATCCACGGCCATGCCGCCTTTGCCCTTTTCGCCGGTGAAGTTTTCAGGACTGATCGACCGCGTCTCGGCATCCGAAATCCGAAACAGATTGTGCAGCCCGGTCTCGATGCCGTCGAATTTCTGGTTCTGGGCATATGCCTGAATCGGGAGAAATATAATGATGCTGAAAAACAGGCTGGTGATTTTCATCGCAGGCTCCTTTGTTGGAATTGTGCAGATGTTGATGGAAGCAGACGGAGCGCCGTCCTGACCGGCAACGATTCTCCTCCTTTGCTATCCGATTGACAATATCCGTATCGGCCGGGATCGGCATGATGTCCGCGGAAAGGTTCCATCCGTATTCAGGCTCGTTTATCATGAACGACTGTCCGGCTTCGATCCGGATGTCGACTACACGCTCTATCAACTTCAGTCTGTTCAGGAGAGACAATGAAAAGAACCGACCAAAAATCGCGCCGCGGATTCATCAAGCTGGCCGCGGCGGGAACCGTCGCTGCGGGACTGCCGGCAAAGTCATTCGGCGGGACTAAAAACATCGCGCTCGAACCGGAACCGGAATCGACCGGGCAGGTTTCGGCCAACGATCGCATCCGGATCGGCTTGATCGGCGCGGGCGGAATGGGTTACGGCGACACAGAGACAGCGCTTCAGGTCAAGGGCGTCGAGCTGGTCGCGGCCGCGGACTGCTACGACGGCCGGCTCGAACACGTCAAGGAGGTCTTCGGGAAACACGTCGTCACCACCAGGGAGTACCGCGAGATCCTCTCGCGTTCCGACATCGACGCGGTGATCATCGCCACGCCTGATCACTGGCATCAGCAGATCGCGATCGAGGCGATGCAGGCCGGCAAGGACGTCTACTGCGAAAAGCCGGTCGTGCAGCGGCTGGACGAGGGTCACGCGGTGATCGAGGCGCAGAACAAATACAAGCGCATCCTCCAGGTCGGCAGCCAGTTCGTCAGTTCGATCGTCTATCGAAAGGCGAAGGAGGTGCTCGAATCGGGAGCGATCGGCAAGCTCAATCTGGTCGATTCATCGCTCTGGCGTCGCGGCGCGATGAGCGCATGGCAGTACTCGATCCCGCCCGATGCCTCGCCGAAGAACTGCGACTGGGATCGCTTCCAGGGCCGCGCGCCGAAGACGGCCTGGGACCCGAAGCGGTTCTTCCGGTGGCGCAACTATCGCGACTACGGGACCGGCATCGGCGGCGACCTCTTCGTCCACCAGTTCACCAGTGCGCATTTCGTGACCGGATCGAAGGGCCCCTCGCGAGTCTTCGCGACCGGCGGCCTGAGACTCTGGGAAGACGGCCGTGACGTGCCGGATGTGCTGCTAGGCCTCTTCGACTATCCGAAGACCGACTCGCATCCGGCCTTCACGATGAACTTCCGTGTCAGCTTCGCCGACGGCGGGACCGACCAGAGCGGCTGGGGCACGTGGGTCTATCGCTTCGTCGGCAGCGACGGCGTGATCGAACTCGGCGACGATCTGGTCATCAAGCGTCCCCCGCCGTCGAAAGAGCCCGGGACCTCGATCGACACCTTCACCGAAGCCACGCAGACCGAATTCATGAAGGAGTACCGCAGGCAGTATCCGAAGGGCGAACCGGTCCTGCGCGAGATTCCAGAGGTCCGCTACACGCCGCCGGCGAAGTACGACGAACGGCTCGATCATTTCAAGAACTTCTTCAAGGCGATGCGCACCAGACAACCCGTCATCGAGGATGCCGCGTTCGGATTCCGCGCGGCTGCTCCCGCGCTGATGGCCAATGTCAGCTACTTCGAAAAGCGGATCGTCGAATGGGACCCCGAGACGATGCGTCAGAAGGGCGCTTAACTTCCGTCCGTTTCGGAACAGGCAGTGGCCGGCTGAAACCTGACAAAGGAGATGACCGTGTCTCTCATCAACTCGATTCACCGGAACATCCGCTTCAGCCTTATTTTCGCCGTCATGCTGCCGGTCGCGGCGCAGGGCGCCCCCGGGACGCACTCTCACTTCGGCGGCCGGTCGGATACTTCCGCGCCGGCCGCCGGTTCACCGGGAGCTTTCGCGATCGCTCAGGATCAGGCGACGGTCGATGCGCTCCTGCGTGAGGCGGCATCGCTTCGCGCGGACTTCTCTGAAAAGGGAATGCGCCAGTCGATCGAAAAGTACCAGGAGGCACTGAGACTGTGGCGGGCCGGCCGGGGAGAGGCGAAAAAAGAGGCCGAAATACTGCTTGAGGCGGCCAACACCTGGGCCGCATTGCACGAACGATATCGGAATGCGGCCGACAGGGAGAAGGCGCTCGAGACATTCGAACTGTCGATCAGGGCCTTCAGCGACCGGAAATGGGAATCCAACGTCCGGCGCGAGATCGGCCGCAATGCCGCGCGCTGGCGCGATCTGGAGTTCTCGCTCGAAAGTTATCAGCGCGCTCTCGAGATCAGTCGAGAATTGAACGACGCCCGGGGCGCAGCGGTGGCGCTGACCACCATCGGACAGATTCATGCAAGCCTCGGACGGATCGAAGCCGCCAGGAAAGCCTACGATGAGGCACTTCCCTTCTGGCGCGAAGCGATGGACCGGCGGGGAGAATCGGTCACGCTGCGCAGCATCGCTCTCACCTACAGCTTGACCGGCGAAAACCGGAAAGCGCTGCAACTCCACCTCGACAGCCTCAAACTGAGGCGCGAACTGAATGACCTGCCCGGCCAGGTCAACGCTCTCTCCAGCGTCAGCCAGGCTTATCGTGAACTTGGAGAGTGGCAACCGGCCATCGAAGCGCTCGACGAAGCGATGAAGATCAGCCGGCAGACCAACAAGCCTGAGGACATCGCATTCACCGCGATGGAGATCGGCGTCCTGTATGACCTCTTCGGCAAGCCTGAGGAGGCGCTCGAATATTTCAACCAGGCGCTGCCCGTCTTCCGCAGCAAGAACATCCGTCAGTTCGAGGCGCTCGCGCTCAACAACATCGGCAAGATGCACTATCTGCTGGGCGACAGACAACAGGCGCTCGATCATCACAAACAGGCGCTGACGATCTTCCGCGCGGCACAGGATCCGCGCGGCGAGATAGCGGCATTGCTCAACATCGCCAGACTGACCGCCGAGGATGGCGATTACACCACCGCCCGGGACTATGTCGATCAGGCGCTCAATCGCGCCAGAGAGATCAAGAGCGCCCCGTTCGAGGCGAGCGCTCTCGGCCGGCTGGGTGAGTTGTCCGGCATGGCGGGGGACAGGGAGCAGGCCCTCGTCCACCTCCGTCAGTCACT
>CALBSU010000408.1 GCA_937967285.1 uncultured Acidobacteriota bacterium | reverse complement strand
TCGTCAAGCCCGTACATCAGCGCGCAGAGCCTGTCGAGACCGAGGCCGAACGCGAACCCGGAGAACTCCTCCGGATCGATGCCGACCGTTCGCAGGACGCTCGGATGAACCATCCCCGATCCGCCCATCTCGATCCAGCCCGACCCCTTGCAGACTCGGCAGCCGACACCGTTGCACTTGAAGCAGCTGTAATCGATCTCCGCTCCGGGTTCGACGAACGGAAAGTACGACGGCCTGAACCGCGTCAGCGTCTCGGGCCCGAACATCCTGTGAACGAACTCCTGGATCGTCCCCTTCAGATCTCCGAGCGTGATCCCGCGATCGACCAGCAGCCCCTCGACCTGATAGAACATCGGGTTGTGAGTCGCATCGGGCGTATCCCTGCGGAAGACCCTGCCCGGCGCGAGCACCCTCAGAGGCGGCCGCCTTTTCTGCATGGCATGGATCTGAACCGTCGAAGTCTGCGACCTGAGCGCCAGCTTGTCGTTCAGGTAGAAGGTGTCCTGCCAGCTTCTCGCCGGATGATTCGAGGGGATGTTGAGCGCATCGAAATTGTAGAAGTTCGTCTCGATCTCCGGCCCGTCCTCGATCGTATATCCCATCGAAACGAAGATGTCCTCGATCTTCTGGCGAAGCAGAGTGATCGGATGCAGATGGCCTGTCGGGACGACTCTGCCCGGGAGCGTCACGTCGATCCGCTCACTGACCAGTTGCGCCGCCTCGCGCTCGGCGGCGAAACCAGCCTGAATCCTCTCGATCTCGGACTCGACGTACGACTTCAGCTCGTTGAGCGCCTGCCCGGCCTCGCGACGGTCATCCGGCGTCAGCTTGCCGAGCGTCTTCATCTCCGCCGTCAGCAGGCCGCTCTTCCGCCCGACCCACCGATCGCGCAATGACGTCGCCTCGGCTTCGGCGCCGACCGCCCCCGCCTCGCGATCGAAATCTTCGCGCAACTGCCTCAACCGACCATTCAATTCTTCATTCATGATTCTGCGGCTCTAAAAGTAGACCCAAGACTTCCGGCGTTGTCCGGGAGCCTTGGGTCGGCAATTTCGAGTTTCAGGGACCGGATCAGGCCGCGGCCTTCTCCGATTCGAGAGCCTTCTTCGCCGAACCCGTGAGTTCGGCAAAAGCCTCCGGCTGATTGACGGCCAGATCCGCCAGGACCTTGCGATCGAGGTTGATCCCCGCCACTTTCAGGCCATGCATGAACTGGCTGTAATTAAGCCCGTTCAGACGCGCGGCCGCGCCGATCCTGACGATCCACAGCGAACGATAATCGCGCTTCTTGACCTTGCGGCCGACATAGGCGAAGTTGAGCGCACGCTGGACCGACTCCTTCATCGAACGATACAGCTTGCTCTTCGTGCCGCGATAGCCTTTAGACAGTTTCTCTAGTTTTTTGCGCTTGTCCAGGCGCTTGTTTCCACGTTTTGCCCGAGGCATCTGCCCCTCCTTGATTTCCGCCGGCGCGCTCGACTCAGGCGCCGGAATTTATGGTTTATCGATCAACCGAGTATGTCCGTTACGGCCGGCCGTAAGGCAGCATCGACTCGACACGCTTCTGATCGCTTTCAGAGACCAGAACGTCGATATCGAGCTGGCGTTTCCGTTTCGCCGATTTCTTGGTCAGGATGTGACGGGCGTGGGAATGACCGCGCTTGATCTTCCCCGTCGCCGTGGTGCGAAACCGTTTCGCCGCCCCCTTGTGAGTCTTCAGTTTTGGCATTTCTCCTCCACGTATTGCTTATGATTTCTTCGGTCCGAAAATTACCATCATCTGCATGCCTTCGAGGCGCGGCCTGAATTCGACCGTCCCGACATCAGAAAGATCATTCTCGAGCCGCTCGAGGAGCTGAAGTCCGAGCTCCTTGTGCGTGATCTCGCGCCCGCGGAATCTGACCGTGGCCTTGACCTTGTTCCCGTCCCCGAGGATCTCCCGGGCATGCTTCATTTTGAAATTGTAGTCGTGCTCGTCGGTTGCGGGCCTGAACTTGATCTCCTTGACCTCGATGACGACCTGCTTCTTCTTTGCTTCATGCGCCCGCTTCTTCTGTTCGTACTGGTACTTGCCGAAGTCGATGATCCGGCAGACGGGCGGATTGGCCTGCGGCGCGACCTCGACCAGGTCGTAGCCGCGTTCGCGGGCTATTTCAAGTGCTTTCTGCGGAGGCATCACACCGAGCTGCTCGCCCTCCTCGTCGATCACGCGGATCTCCCTGGAGCGTATCCGCTCGTTGATCCTGACCTGCGGCGTCCTCGTATCGCGCCGCCCTCTGTAACCGCCGCCACCTGAATATCCGTTGCTGATAACCACACCTCCGAGAATTATGAAATCGGAACCAGGAGCGATGAGATGAACACGTTATCGCGTTCATCTCATCATTCATGATTCCTCAATCATGATTGATTTTCCTGGTCCGCACCATCTCCTGCAGGTGCGCGCTGAACTCAGCGACCGGCACAGCTCCGGTGTCTCCCTTGACGCGATCGCGCACCGCGACCGTGCCCGATTCCGCCTCGCGCTCGCCGATCACGAGCATAAACGGAATCTTCTTCAACTGGGCGTCCCTGATCTTGGCGCCGATCTTCTCGCTCCGCTGGTCGGACTGAATGCGGAATCCGGCCTCGCGAAGCTCCTTCTCGACCTCCTGCGCCCGCTCATTGAAGCGGTCTGAGATCGGCAGCACCATCGCCTGAACGGGCGCCAGCCAGACCGGGAAGGCCCCGGCATAATGCTCGATCAGAATGCCGAAGAAGCGCTCGAACGACCCGAGGATCGCACGATGCACCATGATCGGCTGGTGCGGTTTGTTGTCCGCCCCGATGTACTCCAGCTCGAACCGGTTCGGCAGATTGAAATCGACCTGGATCGTCGAAAGCTGCCACGTCCTCTTGATGGCATCGACCACCTTGAAGTCGATCTTCGGCCCGTAGAACGCCGCTTCGTCCTCCATCCGCTGGTACGGCAGCCCGTATTCTTCAAGAGCCTCGGCCAGCGCCGTCTCTGCCAGATTCCAGACCTCGTCCGAGCCGAGATACTTCTCGTGATCCGTCTGATGGCGAACCGAGAGCTCCGCCCGGTACTCGAACCCGAAGGCCCTGAAGATGAAATCGACCAGCTCGAGACAGCCCCGGATCTCGCTTTTGAGCTGCTCCGGCGTGCAGAAGATGTGAGCATCGTCCTGCGTGAACCCTCGCGCCCGCATCAAGCCGTGGGCAACTCCGGATCGCTCGTACCGGTAGACCGTGCCGTACTCGGCATATCGCTGCGGCAATTCGCGATACGATCTCTGACGCGACTTGTAGATCTGGATGTGGAACGGGCAGTTCATCGGTTTCATCCGATACTGAATCCGCTCGTCCTCATCGTCCGTCATCGCGGGATAGAGGTCCTTCGAGTAATGCTGCAGGTGGCCCGAGATCCTGAAGAGCTCCGACTGCGTCAGATGCGGCGTGTTGACGAAGCTGTAGCCGCGCTTGTAAAGCTCGTCATTCAGAAACTGCTCGATCACCTTGCGAATCAATGCACCGTTCGGATGCCAGAGCACCAGTCCGGGTCCGATCACTTCGTTGATGCTGAAGAGGTCCAGCTCCGGCCCGAGCTTTCGATGGTCGCGCCGCTCGGCCTCTTCCTTCTGTTTGACCCACGCATCGAGCTCTTCCTGCGAGAAGAACGAGATCCCGTAGATACGCTGCATCTGCGGACGCGAGTCATCGCCCTTCCAGTGCGCCCCGGCGATCGAGAGCAGCTTGACCGCCTTGATCTTGCCCGTCGAGGGCACGTGCGGCCCGAGGCAGAAGTCTACGAACGGCGTCCCCTCGATCGTGTAACAACTGACCGTCTCGCCGCCCTTCTCCTCGATCAATTCGCACTTGAGCGGCTCGTCCATCTCGGCGAACCTCTTCTCGGCTTCCGCCTTCGGCATCTCGACCCGGCGATACTCGAGGTTTCGCTTGATCAGATCGCGCATCCGCTTCTCGATCTTCGGCAGATCCTCGGGCGTGAACCGGCCCTCGTCGCGCTGAAAATCGTAGAAGAACCCGCCCTTCGGGTCGTCCAGCAGAGCCGGCCCGATCCCGAGCTTCGTCCCCGGATACAGATCGAGCACCGCCGCCGCCAGCAGGTGCGCCGTCGAATGGCGATAGATCTCAAGCGCTTCCGGCGATTCCGGCGTGATCGGCTCGACCCGCTCGCCGTCGTGTAACCGGTAGCTCAGGTCGACAGGATCTTCCTGCTTCTCGCCGTTGCGATAGAGTCTGGCCGCGATGGCTTTTTTGGCCGTGTCGCGGTCTGCCTGCTTGATAGCCTCAGCGGCAATCAGACCCGCTTCCGACTGAATAGATTGAATTTCTGCTTCACTCACAGCTCGTTAATCCTCGTCTCCGTTACGGACCTCTCGCCGGGGCGGTCAAGGCCGTGCCGGGAAATCCCACGATGACTCGCGGATCTCTCGTCCGTATCTTTTGACGGTGGACAATCCCTAAAAGCCGGTGCCCAAAAAGGATAAGGCGCTTCAGGTAAGGTCCTACGTCAGCGGTCGTCGCGCGGAACGCTGCCGGTTGCACGTCGGGAAACGCGCAGGGCAGCTACTTAGTTCGTGTGTTACGAAACTCTCTCCGCATAATTGACAACTCTTCCGGAGCTGACGTTGAACTCACGGACGGTCTCCCGTCCGGTAAGAAAACTAAAATAGGCTCGAGCGGATTTGAACCGCTGACCCCTACCGTGTCAAGGTAGTGCTCTACCCCTGAGCTACGAGCCTGTAAACCAGCGAACAGAGAAATTAACAAATCAGGTGGAGGAATGTCAAGCCGAGCGAGGGAATCCATATTTGCACGAACTCGTAAATGGCTTTTGGGGTTTATGCGGGCGATGCTATTCGCGCTTTGGTCATCAGAGATACGTTCGATACGATCATATCGAAATTTTATCTTTCTAAATATGAAGAAAGGCTTCATAATTGCCACAGATAAAATGGTAGAGGTTAAAGTTATGTACGAAATAGAAGTCAAAGACCTGGCTCGGCAGTTGAAGTCGCTTTTAGAAATCATTGATAACGGCCTTGAGGTTGTTTTGACTGATTCCAATCGACCTGTGGCAAAGTTGATCAGAATTTCCGACACCAGCTGCCCTCCGGAATCTGAACGGGAAGAAAAGCTGGCCACCATACTCGATCAACTGGCCGAATTGAACTCGCTATCCGATATAAAGGATCATTCAGAATGGCAGCGAGAGATGAGACGAGACAGATCAATGCCGGGACGTAATTGATGACCTTAACTGACAGCAACCTCCTGATTTATGGAGCACAGCCGGGCGGCAGGAAAATTCGTGACTTTATACGATCTACCACAACCTGCATCTCCGTGGTGAGCAAGGTTGAAGTTCTCGGTTATCATAAACTTAAAGATGACGAGCGATCGCTGCTTGAATCATTCTTCTCCATTCTTGAGATAACATCGCCGGTCATCGAAGAAGCGATACGCCTCAGGCAAATCAGAAAAATGACTCTTGGAGATTCATT
>CALBSU010000407.1 GCA_937967285.1 uncultured Acidobacteriota bacterium | reverse complement strand
GAATCACGGCCTCCGCCGACGGCTTCGAAACGAAATCCATCGAACTCCAGATCGATTTCGATGAAGTTCGCAATATCGCGATAAATCTCGATAAGAAGTAGAAAGTAGAAAGTAAAAGTAACTACTCAGCCGCGGAGCGGCTGCTGAATTTAGCCGTGCCGTTTACGGCACGGACAGCGTTCGTATATAAATTCCCGTCGCGTGAGCGACGGCTGATATCAATCGTCGCTCACGCGACGATAAACAAAAAATACAGCTAACCCGGGGGTTCGCTCGGCCTGCGGCCTCGCTTCACCCCGGGCTAATTTCTGACGCCCGCTCCGCGGGCTTGATCTGAGAGTGCACCGCTAAATGGGCTGAGCAGTTATTAGTACAAAGTAAAAAGTATAAAGTACGCTTGATAGCCGGCATATCAAATACTTTCTACTTTTTACTTTCTACTTTATTTCTACTTACTTTTTACTTTATTGACCGCATCCAGCCAGCCGGAATAGAGCCTTTCGCGTTCGCTCTTCTTCATCTTCGGTTCGAATCTTTTCTCGACCTGCCACTGGCGAGCGATTTCCGATTCACTCTTCCAGAAGCCGACCGCGAGGCCGGCGAGGTAAGCGGCTCCGAGCGCCGTCGTCTCTGTGATCACCGGTCTGACGACGGGGATGCCGAGGATGTCCGCCTGGAACTGGCAGAGCAGGTCATTCCGGGTGGCGCCGCCGTCGACGCGCAGTTCGCGGGCCCTGATTCCCGAATCACGCTGCATGCATTCGACGACATCGCGAGTCTGGTAGGCCATCGCCTCGAGCGCCGCGCGGGCGATATGAGCTTTTGTCGCTCCGCGTGTCAGGCCGACGATCGCGCCGCGTGCGTTCTGATCCCAGTACGGAGCGCCGAGACCGACGAAGGCGGGCACGAAATAGACTCCGTGATTGTCGGCGACCGAAGCCGCCAGCCCCTCGGTCTCAGCCGCATTCGAGATTATTCCAAGCCCGTCGCGCAGCCACTGAATCGCCGCGCCGGCAATGAAGACGCTGCCTTCGAGCGCGTATTCGGTCTCTTTGCCGGTCCTCCAGGCGATTGTCGTGAGCAGGCCGTTCTTCGATGCGTTGGCCTTCGCTCCGGTGTTCATGAGCAGGAAACATCCGGTCCCGTATGTGTTCTTCATCATTCCGGGTTTGAAGCAGGCCTGCCCGAAGAGAGCCGCCTGCTGGTCTCCGGCGATGCCGGCGATCGGGATCGGAGAGCCGAACAGCTCCGGCGACGTTTCGGCATAGACCTCCGACGATGATCTGACCTCAGGCAGCATGGCGGCGGGGATCTTCAGCTTGTTGAGGATCTCGTCGTCCCAGCGCTGCCTGCGGATGTCGTAGAGCAGGGTGCGCGAGGCATTCGAGACGTCCGTGACGTGCGCGCGGCCGCCGCTCAACCGGTTGACCAGCCAGGTATCGACTGTGCCGAAAGCGATCTCGCCGGCCTGGGCGCGCTTCCTCGAGTCCTTAACATTGTCGAGGATCCAGGCCGCCTTGGTGCCCGAGAAGTATGCGTCGGTGACCAGGCCGGTCTTTCTCCGGATGACACGGTCGAACTTCTCTTTCTTCAGTTTTTCGCACATCGGCGCCGTCCGCCGGCACTGCCAGACGATGGCATTGTGGACGGCTTTTCCGCTCGTCCGGTCCCAGAGAACCGTCGTCTCGCGCTGATTTGTGATTCCGATGGCCGCGACCCGAGCCGCCGGGACGCCGCTCTGAGTCAGCACCTGGCGCGCGCAATCGAGCTGCGAGTTCCAGATCGCTTCCGGATCATGCTCAACCCAGCCCGCCTGCGGAAAGATCTGCGGAAATTCCTGCTGCGCGATGCCGATGATCCGGCCGGCCCGGTCAAACAGTATCGCTCTTGATGAAGTTGTGCCCTGATCGAGGGCCAGCACATAATTTGACATTGATCGCTCACCTCGGTTGCCGGTTGAATGACGGATTCGAAAAATTCTGGTAATGCGAAACTACTTTTCATCTTCGCCGATGTTTTGTCAACGGGGCGGGTAGCCTGATAGCATGACGGGACAGTAATAAAACAGTCAGAAATATAAAGGAGAGAATAAATGCTGATCAACGATTTCGGTCTGGCGCTCGCCTCGCCGGAGGGCGGCAAACTGTTGTTCACGCTGTTTGTCATGTTCGTTTCGGCCAAGCTGGCGGCGGAGCTCTTCGAGAGGTTCAAGCAGCCGGCCGTTGCCGGCGAGATCATCGCCGGCGTGATCGTGGGGCCGAGCGTTCTGGCGCTGGTCGGGCCGACGGAGTTGACCAATGCGATGGCGGAAATCGGAGTCATCTTTCTGCTCTTCCTGGTCGGGATGGAGACCAAACCGGCCGACATTTTCAGGGTCGGGATGCGCGCGACGGTCGTGGCGATCCTCGGCGTCGTGGTCCCGTTTTTGTCGGGTTATATCATCATGTATCTGTGGGGCACGCCGAGCATCGAGTCGATCTTCGTCGGCGCCGCAATGGTCGCGACCTCGGTCGGAATCACGGCCCGCGTACTGGGCCAGATGGGATTGCTCAGTCTCGAGGTTAGTCGTATCATCCTCGGCGCCGCGGTCATCGACGACATCCTGGGTCTGATCATCCTGGCCGTCGTGAGCAGTCTGGCGACAGGCGGCATCAATTACACTGAGATCGCCACGACCGCCGCTCTGGCCATCGGGTTCACGCTCCTCGTCATTCTGGTTGGAGCGAGGACCGTCAACCGGATCAAGCCGAAGGTCGAAAAGCTGAAAGTCGGGCAGTCGTATCTTCTTTTCGGACTTTCGCTCTGTCTCGGGCTGGCGTTGATCGCAACATGGATCAAGGTGGCTCCGATCATCGGAGCGTTCCTGGCCGGAATGGCGCTCTCGGAATCGGCAGAAAAGACAGATATGCCCCACCAGGTCGAGGCTGTGACCGAGTTCTTTCTGCCGTTCTTTCTGGTCAACATCGGAATGCAGGTGCAGCTTGGAGTTCTGTTCAGCCGTGATGTGATCATCCTTGCCGTGATCGTAACCATCCTGGCGGTCCTTTCGAAGCTGATCGGATGCGGGCTGGGCGCCATTTCGATGGGGCGTCGGAAGGCGATGCAGATCGGGATGGGAATGGTTCCGCGCGGCGAAGTGGGGATCGTCGTCGCGCAGATCGGCCTCGGATTGCACGCCGTCAGCAATCAGGCTTTCGGAGTCGTACTTTTCATGGCCGTGGCGACAACGCTCATCGCGCCGCCGTTCCTGGTCCGCCTCTTCAAGGGGGAACAGCCGGTGGACGATGAACCGGTCAGACCGGTGACATCGATCTCCTGACGATCAAACTCATGTCCAACATCGAAATTAAGAATATGACGTCCCGCCGCTTCTGGCGATACGCATTGGTGATCCGTAAGCGTATTGCGTCGCTGCTGGGTGTCAGTTCGGAGACGAAACAGACTCTCTACCTGGATCTGTACAAGACCGCCTCGCTCTACGACCTGAGCTACTGGCTGCAGACCCTCTTTTCAGCGGGCATTGCCACGCTCGGGCTGGCGCTCAGTTCGCCGGCGGTGATCATCGGAGCCATGCTCATCTCGCCTCTCATGGGGCCGATTATGTCCGCCGGATTGTCGCTGGCGACCGGCGACATAATTCTCGGCCTGAGAGCCGGGCTCAAGCTGGCATTGAGCTGTCTGCTGGCGATCGTCTTTTCGGTGTTTCTCGTCTGGCTGCTGCCATTCCGTGAGATGACTCCGGAGATCGCGGCCCGGACCACGCCCACCACGCTCGATCTCTTCGTCGCGCTGTTTTCGGGGGCGGTCGGTTCGATCGCGCTGTGCCGCGAGGTGAAAGGCGTTGTGACATCGATTCCGGGTGTTGCGATCGCCGTTGCCCTCATGCCGCCGCTCTGTGTTGTGGGTTACGGCGTGGGCGTGGCGGCGAGCATCGACACATCGCTCGGGCTGGATGTGGCGCAGGGTGGCGGACTGCTCTTCCTGACCAATCTGGTGACCATCACGCTGACCGCCATGATCATCTTCCTGGCAGTCCAGATCGACACTCTGGAGGTCCGGGACGTTGTTCGGGCCTGGCGGCGCGATGATCCGGAGAGCGCCTGGGTCAATCAGCTAATGAAGCGCTGGCAGACGACGGAAGCCATGCGCATGATCGGCAGTTTCCCGGGCAGGCTGCTGATGATTCTGATACCGTTCATCCTGATCCTGATCCCGCTCAGCCAGTCGCTCAATCAGTTGAAGAACGAGTTCCTGGCCCGCCAGCAGGATAATCGAA
>CALBSU010000406.1 GCA_937967285.1 uncultured Acidobacteriota bacterium | reverse complement strand
ATCTTGAAGACGTAGGCGTGACGCGCCGGCGCATCCTCCGGTCCCAGGTCGGGCGTCGTGATCGTCAGAGTATCGCCTTTGAGCGAGTGTTTTACCGCGCCGGGAACGCCGAGCATCGTGACGGTCGTTTTCGACGGAGCCTTGATGTTGCGCAGGACGAGCTGCTTGCCCGGCCAGCCGGAGGTGATCGCGTAGAGCGCGTCCGGCTTCTTCGTGAAGAAGACCTGCTTGACCGCCACGCCATTCCTCGGCTGCTGTCCGACCTGATCCATCAGATTGTACTTGACCATGAACTCGCCGTACTGCTGATCGGGACGCTTGCCGTCGCTCCACTGGCAGGCGCGGCCCGCGGTGCGCGTGCCGTAGATCGCTTCGCCGTTGACCTTCAGCCAGTCGCCGATCTCGAGCAGCCGCTGCTCCATCAGCGGCGGAATCGTGCCGTCACCGTTCGGTCCGATGTCGAGCAGCAGGTTGCCTCCGCGGCTGACCAGATCGATCAGCGTGAAGATGAATTCCCGCCCGGTCTTGTAATCGTCGACGCGCTCCGCCCTGTTGACGCCGTATGAGTATGCCATCCCGCGGCTCTCTTCCCACGGATGCGAGCCGTCCTTGAGACCCGCCGCATACTCCGTCGTCCAGTATCCACCGTGATTGTGCCGGCTGTCCTTGCCCCAACGGTCGTTGATCACCACCTCGTCCCGGTTTGCCGTCTCGTTGAAGAGCCAGGCCAGCAGCTCCTCGCTGCCCCAGTCCTTCGAATCCATGTCCCATTCGCCGTCAGAAAAAATGATCGCAGGCTTGTAACGCGTCACCACATCCTTGAACTGCGGCGTCATGTGCTCGCGGACATAACGCGCGCGATCGGTCTTCCAGAGCGGGTTGTACCACTCATAGAGCGAGTAATAGAAGCCGAACTTGAGCCCCTCGGCTCTCGTCGCATCCGCCAGTTCGCCCAGCAGATCGCGCTTCGGCCCGATCTCGACCGAATTCCACGGCCGGCCCCACGTCCGGCTCGCCTCCGCGCTCGGCCACAGCGCGTATCCTTCATGATGCTTCGATGTCAGCACGACGTACTTGATCCCGCCGCGCCTGAAGATATTTGCCCACTGCTTCGGATCGTAGAGCTCCGCCTTGAACTGCGGCGCGAAATCCATGTAGTCGAAGTTCGCGCCGTAGATCCTGCGGTGAAACTCGCGCCACGGCTCGAACTTCGGATTGTTGCCCGCCAGCCGGTTCCAGTACCACTCGGCGTACTCTCCGACCTGACCGTAGGCGGGTACAGAATAGACTCCCCAGTGAATGAAGACTCCGAACTTGGCGTCGAGGAACCATTCAGGCATCGGACGCTTGTCGAGCGACTCCCATTTCGGTTCGTAACGCCGGCTCTGCGCCGGAGTCGCCCCTGCAATCGTTATCAACACCAGTAACGTGAGGACTGATTTCTTCATATATCTTCCCTTATCGGTCATAATCTTCCTGCCTTTCAGACGGGTATGGAGTGCGGCGGCCCGGCGCCGCTATGGTATTACGGTCGGATCGATATTTAAAAGCGATATTGAAGAGAGGAATGCACACTATGCACAGACGAGCTTTTCTGATATCGGCCTCGCTTGGTCTGGGAGGTCTCGCGATTCCGAAACCTGGCAGTCGCGTCATGACCGTCAGAGGCCCGGTCGATTCCTCGAAGCTCGGCCTGACGCTGATGCATGAACACATCCTGGTCGATTTCATCGGAGCGGATAAGGTCAGTCGTGACCGGTATGACTCTGAGGAAGTCTTTCGCGTCGCCCTGCCGCATCTCAAGCGCATCCGCGAACTCGGCTGCCGGACCTTCGTCGACTGCACGCCGAACTGGCTCGGCCGCGATGCGAGACTGCTCGAACGCCTCAGCCGCGCCTCAGGACTCAATATCGTCACCAATACCGGCTACTACGGCGCGCGTAACCACCAGTTCCTCCCCGCGCACGTTGCAACCGAGACGCCGGAACAGCTCGCGGCCCGCTGGATCGGCGAATTCGAGCGTGGAATCGACGGCACAGGCATCAAACCCGGCTTCATCAAGATCGGAGTAGACGCCGGCCCGCTTTCTGAACTCAATCGCAAGATCGTTACAGCCGCCGGCCTGACCCATCTCAAAACCGGCCTGACCATCGGCGCTCACACCGGCAACGGCGAAGCGGCCCTGCAGCAGCTCGACCTGATCGGAAAACTTGGCGTCTCCGCCGACGCTTTCATCTGGATCCACGCGCAGAGCGAAAAGGATTCGAAGATCCACCTCGAAGCAGCCAGGCGCGGCTGCTGGCTCGAGTTCGACGGCATCAGCCCATCGAGCCTCGATCGCCACCTCGAACTGGTCACGATGATGAAGAAGGAAGGCTATCTGGATCGGGTCCTCATCTCGCAGGATGCCGGCTGGTACCACGTCGGCGAACCCGGGGGAGGGAATTATCGCGGGTATGACCTGATCTTCACCAGCTTCATCCCGGCATTGAAGAAAGCCGGCTTTACCGCAAGCGAAATCGATCGGCTGCTGATCCACAATCCTGCAAAGGCGCTGGGTGCGCAAGTACGTTAGGCGCGCACGCGCCCCCGCGTGCTCTACCGGCAAAAGCATTTCTTGGAAATACCTGCGGTCCGGACTTACCGCACGCGAGGGCGCGTGCGCACCTGGTACCGCCCCGCGAAATCCAGAAACGTCTCCCAGTTCGGCCCCGTCGTGTGACCTCCCGCATGCTGGCGGAAAGCCAGATCCCCCGAGATGAGCGCCTTTTCCTGCGGCGGGTACTCCGTCGTCCCGAGATCTCTCTTCCCAAGCAGCCTGTAGACGGGTCCGGCCGCAACCGCCGCCATGAAGCTGCCCCTCTGATCGACCCATTTGCCTTCGGCTCCGGGGCCTTCCGGTGCGCCGTAGCTGATGAAGACCGGCCGCGGAGCGCAGAGCGCGATCAGTTCATGCGCATCCACCGGAAGGGCGTCCCACTTGAGCGGTCCGGCGTACCTGATGAAATTGCCGGCCATCCAGTGGTACTCGCCCGCGCCGGCCAGATTTTCGACCAGTTCGCCGAAATTGCGTCGCAGCAGCTTGGCGCCGCCCGCGCCGGATGAGCCGATGAATCCGATCGCGAAGCGCTGATCGTAAGCCATCGAGACCAGCGCCGCCTTGCCGTATCGCGACAGCCCGGTGATGCCGACCTGCTTCGCATCGACCGATTTGTCCATTGCGAAATAATCGAGCGCTCGGCTCGCGCCCCAGGCCCAGGCTCTGAGCGCTCCCCAGTCCTCCGGTTTCCGGCGCTGCCCCTTGTTGCACAGTCCGATGATCCCTCCGGTCAGCCCGGCGCCGTTGTCGGCCTGAAAGCTGGTCGGAACTATCGTTGCATATCCCCAGCCCTTCGCCAGCAGCTGCTCCTGCCACGGCGGACCGGGAGGCCTGTTCTGTCCTGACTGCTGTCGCGGAGGCCCGCCGAACCCGAATTCGAGCATGACCGGCACTCGCCCCCTCGCTTCGGCCGGCGTGACCAGCGTCAGTTGAATCTCGACCGAGATTTCAGGCCACGCGGAGTTGTCGACGTGACCAGCCAACTGCTTGATCGTAACTGGAATCCCGAATCTCGACTCTTTCGTCTCGCTCTTAACTTCCCATTTCACGCCGGGGACGTTCTTTGGAACCCGGCCGTAAATCTCGCGATCGAAATCCTCGACGATCTCCGGCCGGCGCCGGTTCCACCACGTCTGCGCCGATGTCACCTTTCGCCCGTTTTTGAGAAGCAGCGGATCGGGCAGTTTGGGATAGATGTTCGCCTTCGATTCGTCATAGTTGACTGCATTCGGCGCGTTCGGATCGTTCGGATTGGCTCCCGGGCGGAGTGAAGTGATCCCGAGCTGTTCCA
>CALBSU010000405.1 GCA_937967285.1 uncultured Acidobacteriota bacterium | reverse complement strand
CGTCCCACCATGAGCGTGATCAATCGTTCCGTCGTGAACTCATCTTTCCGGCCTGCTCCGATGATCTCGCCGTCGCGCAACACGATCAATTCATTGCACAGGCGGAAGACATCCGGCAGCACATGCGAAATGTAGATCATTGCGATGCCCTGTGTGCGTAAACGCTCGATCAGGGCAAACAGGCGCTCGGTTTCGCGGCTGGTCAGCGACGTCGTCGGTTCATCGAATATTATCAGCCTGGCGTTCTGTCCGAGCGCGCGGGCGATCTCTACCAGTTGCCGCTCGCCGGGTGAGAGCCGCTCAACCATCGTGTCGGGCGGTACGTCCAGACTGACTTCACTCAGCAATTCCGCCGTCTTCGCGCGCATCAGCCGGCGATCTATGAATCCGAATTTAGTTTTCGGGAAGGTCGGAATAAAAAGATTTTCGGCAATGCTCAGGTTGGTAAAAAGGTTCAGTTCCTGGTGAACGAAAGCCACGCCGCGCTGCGTGGCCTCGGCCGGGGTTTGAGGCGAGTAAGCCGCGCCTTCAAGCATCATACTCCCGGAATCCGGCTGCGTTACGCCTCCCAGGATGTTCATCAACGTGGATTTCCCCGCGCCGTTTTCACCGACCAGCCCGAGCACGCTCCCGGGAGCAAGCGACAAATTAACGTCACGGAGCACCGACACGCCGAAATAGCTTTTCCGGATTTGTAAGCACTCGAGCAGATGGCTCATCGTTCTCTCGCAAAGTTATCGCCGCCGGAGCACATCCAGTAAAGCGGCCAGCAAAATCACGCCGCCCTTGACCATCATAATCGTGAAATGAGATTGCCCGGCCAAATTGAGCGTATTATCGATCAGCGTCAGAAAGAGGGCGCCGTATATCGTCCAGGCCACCTTGCCGCGTCCGCCGAACAGGCTTGCGCCGCCGATCACCGCCGCGCCGATGACATCCAGCAACAGGCGCTGACCCAGCACGGGAGAGCCGGTCTCAAGGCGCGATGTATACAAGACAGCCGCGACTGCCGCGCAGAATCCGCTGCTCACGTATGCCCGTGTGATAGTCCGGCCGACCGGCACGCCGGAGATTTCCGCCGCTCTCAAATTGTGTCCGCAGGCATACAGCCATCGCCCGGCAAGGCTCCGGCTGAGCAGCACGTGCGCTGCGACCACCAGCAATATAGTCACAAGCAGCGCATACGGCAGGAATAAGAGTCCACCGCTTCCGATGGCGATGAATGACGCCGGCAGGTTGTAGATCGTTTTCGATTTCGTCAGCCAGATCGCCAGCCCGCTGAAAAACATCATCGTCGTCAGCGTGACGATGAATGGCGGCATCCTGAGTCGGGTTATCGCCGCGCCGTTGAGCCAGCCGATCAGAGATCCCGTCAGCAGCATCGCGGCGACGCCTGCCGGAGCAGCCCATGCGCTGCCGCCCAGCAGTCCCTGGTCGCCGCTCATCACCAGAGCTCCCGTCACGCTGCTCAGCGCCATCACAGACGTTACCGACAGGTCGATTCCTCCCGAAATCAAAACTATGGTCTGCCCGGTGGCTACAATCAGCAAAGGCAGCAGATTGGAAAAGATATTGCTGATGTTGCTGGACGAAGTGAGGCCGGGCGTCAATGGAATGGCCGCTAGAACCCAGAGCAGGCACCATACCAGCACCTGGTTCTCCGCCGACAACCAGCCGCCGAAACGGCGACGCCCGACGGCGCCCGATTGATCCGTTGTTGTGGTTGATTCGGTTTTCGCAAGAGTCATCTGTTTTTCACTTGCGCGCCCCACATCCTGGCGGACATCTCTTTCAGATTCCCCTGATGAATGACGAAGCCCGGATCGCGAATCACTTCAGCGACCGGTTTTCCGGCTTTCAGATCCAGCACGGCCTGCACGGCGGCTTCGCTCTCGAAATAGACATTCTGCACTCCGTCCGCATCGAGATAGCCATCCCTGAGCATTTGATAGGCTGTCGCATCGCCGTCAAATCCGCCCATCAGGACATGTCCTTCTTCGCCGATCTTTTTGTACTTGCCCGCATTCCTGAGGGCTGAAACGATGGAGGGAAACAGAAAATCCGACGAAGTGAAAATAAAATTGATGTCCGGGTGCGCCTGCAGTGCGTTCGTCACGCCCGCCTGCGCTTTCTCCTGATTCCATTCGGTTGGCACACGTGAAACTACCTCGACGATATCGCTGCAGGCTTTCACGGCTTCTTCAAAACCATCGCGCCGGCCGATCGCATTGATGTCGCCGAGATCGCCCATCAGCAGAAGGGCTTTGTATTTCCCGCCCGATTTCTTCGCCTGCTCACACATATATTCGACGGTGGCTTTGGTGATGGCGAAGTTGTCGGCAACAACGGCGACGGATTTTGCATCGGTCTTATCGGCGGGGCGGTTGTACAGAACTATCGGGATGTTCGCGGCGTTCGCCGCTCTGATCATCGGGATGATCGTTTTGGCGTCTTTAGGTACGGCGATAATGCCGTCAACGCCGCGCGCGATGAAATTGTTAACCTGTTCCAATTGCCGGTTCGCATCACCGTCGGCGATGGCTTCCAGCATTGCGATGTCGCGCTTCTTCAGTTCGGCCTTGATCGCTTCGAACCCGGCGACCCAGTATTCGGTCTGCAAGGTCTCGAACGAAACGCCGATGGTCATCCGGTTCGGCCCGCCGCCTTGATTACAGGCAGCTATCAGGCCCAGCGACAAAAACGCCGCAAAAACCCATCGTTTCATGATCGTCCCTTCCGTTTGATTCGGTGCGCTGTTTTAAACCGGCGCCCGGGTGATCTCTTCCAGGCAAGCGCGAATATTTTCCGGTTCGAAGATTTTCTTCCAGTCGGGCTGGATGAGCTGGGAGCGTGCGCGTTCCATGGCCTTTTTCGCGCCATCTGAGAACTGCACCGGGATTTCGTCAAAGAGGATGGCCAGTTCGATGTTGATGTGACCGAGTATGAAATCGCGCGCCGCTTCAGCCGGAACTCCGCGCCGAACCGCCTCATCCATCGCTTCGCGGATGATGGCGATGCAGGTAATTCCCGTCGTTTCAGAGAGTGCCGGCTCCAGGATCGCCATCTGTTCGACGGTCACGCGGTGCGATCGAGTTACCGGCCCGTACATCAATTTCGCGATCTCTTCTCCGCGATCGTAATCGGCATCCGCGCCATGCATGAGCGCACTGACGATGGCCTGCGGCGCCTTGATGCCGCCGAAGAAATCGCGGCGCTGTTCCGGCGTCACATCGTAGCTGAATACCGACGGATGACACGGATGGGTAACGAAATATGCAAGGTCGTCACGGTGCTTCACTTTCCCCGCCAATGGCGCCGCCGGATCAAGGCAAATCACCAGCGCGCCGGCTTTCAATGAAGGAATGATCTGCGCCGAAAGGCGCTCGATCAGATTGTCGGGCAAGGCCAGAATCGCCACGTCGGCGCCGGCCAGGGCCTCTTCCTGCGGCGTCGGGGCGAGGCCCCTCTGGCGCAGGTTTTCGATGCCTGCCGGGCTGATTTCGACATACGCCATACGGTATTCGGAATCTTTCAGGTTATCGGTGATGCGGCACCCCATTTTGCCACCCGCACCGAATAAAGCAATAGTCGTCATGCTGCTTTCCCTTCACTGCTTGAATGGTTTCTTTATTGCTGAAGCTGTTATTGAAGCGAGCCGCGCCTGATACTTTCAAAATGATCGGCGCGACCGTGCTGACCGCCTTTGAGGGCGATTTCCAATCCATCGAGTCGAACATCACCCGCATGCGCGCGATTGAGCGGTTGCCCCGGAACCATCGGAGTGCGCAGTTCCAGAGCATAAATCCCGAGCTGGCTGATGGCGTGACTGGAGGTATCGCCGCCAGCCACACAGACGCGGCGCACGCCGCTCGCCAGCAACAGTTCGCGCA
>CALBSU010000404.1 GCA_937967285.1 uncultured Acidobacteriota bacterium | reverse complement strand
GGCAGGCGCTCAACGTCTTCAGGATGAGGCTGCTGGGCGCAGAGGTGGTCGGGGTCGATTCCGGCAGCAGGACGCTCAAGGACGCGATCAACGAGGCGCTGCGCGACTGGGTGACCAATGTCGCCGATACGCATTACCTGCTCGGTTCGGTTCTCGGACCGCATCCCTATCCGATGATGGTCCGCGATTTCCAGAGCGTCATCGGTCGCGAGGCGCGCGGACAGATGCTGGCCCGCTGCGGCCGGCTGCCCGATTACCTGGTCGCCTGCGTCGGCGGCGGGAGCAACGCGATCGGGCTCTTCCATGAATTCCTCAATGAGGAGCAGGTCAAAATGATCGGCGTCGAAGCGGGCGGCCGCGGTCTGACGCTCGGCGATCACGCGGCGCGATTTCTAGAGGAGGGCGGGGGAAGCATCGGCGTCCTGCAGGGGACGCGCAGTTACGTGCTGCAGGATCCGCGCGGACAGATCTCGCTGACGCATTCGATCTCCGCCGGCCTGGATTACCCGAGCATCGGCCCGGAGCACGCTTATCTGCACGACAGCGGGCGCGTCGATTATGTTTCGGCCGGCGACGATGAGGCGCTCGAGGCATTTCAGCTCCTCTCGCGACTTGAAGGCATCATCCCGGCGCTCGAATCTGCTCACGCGATAGCGCATCTCGTCAGGCTGGCGCCGCGACTGTCGCGAGATGAAATCATCCTCGTCAACATGTCCGGACGCGGCGACAAGGACGTCAACACGATCGCCGAACGGCTCGGAGTAACGCTCTGAGCGTTTTATTACTGTAAATCTGAGTAACTGCTCAGTTCGGGTAATAGTTTCCAGTTTTATTTGACAGGGCGGTGGTTTGCCGGAATTTGACCCTGCAAACAAACACGGATTTCGGGATGCCCACTGGAAACTGGCAACTGGGAACTCAATCTTTTCCCTGAGCAGTTACAACTCTGAACTCATAACCCGGCGGAAGAATCATGTCGCGAATCACTGAAACATTCGAAAAATTGAGGCGGGAGGGGCGCAAGGCATTCATTCCGTACATCACCGCCGGTGATCCCGATCTGGCGACGACGGAAGATCTCGTGCTGGCGCTCGACGCTGCGGGGGCGGACATCATCGAACTGGGCGTGCCGTTTTCGGATCCGATGGCCGACGGACCGGTCATCCAGCGGGCATCCGAAAGGGCATTGAAGAATCCGATCGGCGTCGAGGAGATACTGGATCTGGTCGCGCGGATCAGAACGAAGAGCGATATTCCGATCGTGCTCTTCACCTATTTCAATCCGCTGCTCCGGCTGGGCCCGGCCGGCGAGGCGCTCAGGCGGGCCGGAGTCGACGGCGTGCTGATCACAGATCTCATCCCGGAGGAGGCCGAGGGATTCGTCGCCGAGATGCGGGCCGCGGGCGTGGACACGGTCTTTCTCGTCGCTCCGACATCGACCGACGAGCGGATCAGGCTGATTGCGGGGATGTCGCGCGGCTTCATCTACGTCGTTGCGCGGACCGGCGTGACCGGCGTCCGCGAAAACGTCTCGGACGATGTGAAGGGAATAGTCGAGCGGGTTCGCCGGTTATCGGATCTGCCGGTGGCGGTCGGTTTCGGCGTCTCGAAACCGGAGCATGTCCGCGGAGTGTGGGATTATGCCGACGGCGCGGTTGTCGGGTCGCGGCTGGTTCTCGAAATAGAAAACAGCCTCGGAGATCCGCGTCTGGTCGAGAAGGTGGCCGGTCTGGCGGCGGATCTGATTTCATAATCCGATATCATGAAAGACGAACAAGGCAATGAGATGACCATGGATGACTGGCGTCGCCGGATCGACGAGATCGATCTGCAGCTGGTCGCACTGTTCAATCAGCGGACCCAGTGCGCGATCGAGATCGGATACATCAAGAAGCGGCTGGGGCTCGAGATCTATTCGCCGAAGCGAGAGGCGCAGGTCTATGCCAACGTCACGGCCGCCAACACCGGGCCACTCGACAGGGAGGCCATCCGGCGGCTCTTCGAGCGTGTCATCGACGAGGCGAGAAGGATCGAAAGAATCAAGGCCACCGAGGAGGAGTCCTGAGATCCGCGTCGCTGACCGACCGGACGTCTGAGGATCAATAGTTATGATCATCGTCATGGAAGAGAACGCGTCGGAGGACCAGATCGTCAAGGTCGTCGACCGACTGGTCGGTCTGGGCTACGACATCCACCGATCGACGGGTTCGCGATACACGATACTCGGCGCGGTCGGTGTGCGGGCCATCGACACGCGGCTGCTCGAATTGCTCGATGGGGTCAACAAGGTCGTCAGGATCAGCAGCCCCTACAAGCTGGCGGCGCGCGCCTTCAGGCCGGAAGGGACCCGGATCACTGTCGGAGATACCGTTATCGGCGGTGACCGGACGGTGCTGATGGCCGGTCCGGGAGTGGTCGAAAGCCGCGATCAGATCGGGACGATCGCGGCAGCGCTGGCGAAATCGGGCGTCGCTGTGCTGCGCGGCGGAGCGTTCAGGTCGAGCGGCGATCCGTACGGATTCCAGGGCCTCGGCGAAGAAGGGCTCAAGCTGCTTCGCGAGGCGGCCGATCGGCACGGGATGTCGACGCTTTCCGAGATTACGGATGCGGCGCAGCTCCCGCTCTTCGGCAGGTATGTCGATCTGATTCAGGTCGGCCCGGCCAATATGCAGAACTTCAACCTGCTCCGTGAGCTCGCGAAATCCGACAAGCCGGTGATCCTGACCCGCGGTCCGTCGGCGACGATCGAGGAGACCCTGCTCGCGGCGGACTTCATGATGGTTGGAGGCAACCACCGGATCATTATCTGCGAAAGCGGTATCCGGACGCTCGAGACCTACACTCGACACACGCTGGACATTTCGGCGATACCCGTCATCAGGAAGCTGTCGCATCTGCCGGTCATCGCTGATCCGAGCCATTCGACGGGCCGACGCGACAAGGTTCCGTCGATGGCCTGCGCGGTGGTGGCGGCCGGCGCGGACGGGATGATCCTCGATGTCCATCACGATCCCGAACACGCGCTCTGCGACGGAGCGCAGTCGCTGACACTCGAACAGTTCGAAAAACTGGCCGGCCAGCTCAAAATGATCGCTCCGGCGGTCGAGAGGCGATTGTGAGCGAGGTCGACCGGTTCAGTCACGTCTGCATCGTCGGCTGCGGTCTGATCGGCGGGTCCCTCGCGCTCGCGCTGCGCCGGGCCGGTTTCTCCGGACGTCTTACCTCGTACGGCGGACGCCGCAGCGCCGCCCTGGCCGCAGAACGCGGAGTGGTCGATGCAGTCGAGGAGAGCTTCGATAGGGGAGAGACCTGCCCGGCCGATCTGATCTATCTTGCCGCACCGATCGGCGGAATCATCGACTTCCTCAAAACCCGCGGCGGACAGATCCGGCCGGATGCGATCGTCACCGACGCCGGCAGCACCAAGGTCGCGATCCTCCGGGCCGCGCGGTCCTCACTGCCTGAAGGGACGCGCTTCGTCGGCGGTCATCCGATGGCCGGAAGCGAACAGACCGGCGTCGAATACGCTCGCGGAGATCTCTTCGACGGCGCCGTCTACGTCCTGGCATCGGACGACCGGACAGATCCCCCGGCGCTCGAGATTCTCTCATCTCTGGTCACACGGATCGGCGCCCGGCCGGTCATCGCGGATCCCGAACTTCACGACCGTGCGGTCGCTCTGATCAGCCACCTGCCGCAGCTCACATCCAGCGCGCTCGCCTCCCTGCTGGGAGCCGAACACGACGGGATTGTCGCCGACAGGGCCCTGGCGCAGAAGCTGGCCGCAACCGGATGGCGCGACACGACGCGCCTCGGAGCCAGCGCCTGGTCGGTCTGGCGGGACATCTGCATGACCAACCGCGACAACATCCTCCCCGCACTCGACCTGCTGATCGCAGAGCTGTCGAGCCTCCGCGATTCCCTCGAAGCCGCCGACTACAACAGCCTGCGCGACCTTTTCGCCTCCGCCAACCGTTCGATCGCCGAGCAGCGCCAGATTCACTACAGAAAATTCGATGAGATGTGAATATGGTTTCTTAGGATTTAGACGCCAAGAAGCCAAGAGGGCCAAGATGATTTTAGGACTGAATTGTTCAGGTTTTCTCCATTTCATAATGACCATGAACTCTTCCTCTTGGCTGTCTTGGTTTCTTGGCGTCTAAATCCCAAGAAACCATATTTCCTGATTACTGAAGAACGGTCTGAAGTCTACTGGAAGACGAGCCGCACCTGATTGGCCATCCAGTGATCCGTTTCGAGCCGGAGCTGCACGCTGCCCTTGCCGGCGAGCTGGCGGGGAAGGCTGAGATTGATCTGGTCGAGTCCGACGAAGCCGCCCTGTTCGCCGGCGTAGAGAACCGGCGCGTCGATCCCGTCGATGCTGACTTTGACGCCGGAGAGATCGCCGTTGCGGACTCCCGTCGCGAAGAGGATCAGAAAGAGCTGGTCCGACTGATCGCCGAAGCTGATCGGCGCCGGGAAGACGCTGCCGAATGCGTCGTAAAATGCCACGGGCTCGAAGCTCTGCGTTCCATCGGCTTTGACTCTCAGCAGCAGCGCGGCCGGCAGTCCCTGGCCGCTCGCATCGGCGGTGAAGAGGCCCGGAGCAACCGTGTTGATCCAGACCGTCGCCTCGCGGGTCAAGTTCTGCGCATTGGTGACGATGAACTTCGCCCGCCCGGCGGCTGTTCCGGCCGGGACGAGAGCATTGATCTGATTGGGCGAGACGAAGAAGAGCGGGCACTCGACCTCGACGGCCGCGGAATCGATGATCCTGACCGTCGTCCCGAGCAGCGATGTCGGAAGCGGCACCGAGGTCGCCGCCTCAACTCCCGCCGCCAGATCGACTCCGAAGAGGGAGACGATCGAAGCGGGAGCCAGCCCTCCGCCGGCAAACCCCGCAGCGGAGACCGGCGTCATCGTGACGATGTCCGGTGTGGAGAGACGCAGAATCATAACGTCGCTCAATCCGCCTCCGTATGAACTCTGCGCCGGAAGAATCGTGAAGAGGTCGTTCTTGAGCACCTGGCCGACCAGGTAGATCCGCCCCTGATCGCTGAGCGCCATTCCCGTGGCGCGCTCCTCGAATCCCGTGCTGCCGCTGAAACTGCTCCCGAAGAATGTCGAAAAGACGAGCTGCGAACCTCCCGGATCGATCCTCGCCGCGAACAGGTCGTGATCTCCGCGCAGCGCGGGCTGAATCGGCAGTACGACGGGGAAATCGGTCGATGCCGTCTTGCCGCTGACAAATGCGTTTCCCGCGCGGTCGACCTCGATCGCACAGCTCGGCACGTTCTCGACGATGATCCCCGTGTTCTCATCGCTCCCGCCGCCGAGATAGGTCGAATAGATCAGCTCCCGGCCCGATGCGCTGATCTTCGTCACAAAACCGTCGATGTTGCCGGCATACGACGGCTGGATCGCATCCCTGACAGGGAAATCGGTCGAGAGCGTGTAGCCTGTGATGTAGGCGTTGCCGAAATCGTCGACCGCGATGCCGCCGGCATTGTCTGCTCGCGTGCCGCCGATCAGCGTCGAATAGACGACCTCTCCGCGCCCGATATCCAGTTTAACGACGAACGCATCCTCGACTCCCGCGAATCCGAGGCCGAGACCGCCGACCTCGGGAAAACTGTGCGAGGATGTGAACCCTGTGATGTAGATCCTCTCGAACCGGTCGATCGCAATCCCGAAGGCGGCCTCGACGTCGCGATTCGAGGCGCTCTCCGCGTCGCCGCCGTAGAAGGTCGAAAAGACCAGCGTCCCGTCTCTGTCGAACTTCGAGACGAAGACGTCGCGCAGCCCGCGCATCGCTCCCTGGATCGGATTGACGACCGGGAAGTTCTCGGAATCGGTCCGACCCGTAATGTAGCAGTTGCCGGACCTGTCGAGCGCGAGGTCGTATGCGACATCCGGCAGGAACCCGCCCAGATAGGTCGAGAAGACGATCGCGTTGCCCTCGCTGTTGAGCCGCGTCAGAAATGCATCGACATTGCCCCGAAAGAGCGGCTGGGCGGCATTGACCGTCGGATAGTTGAGCGAATTGGTCTCTCCCGTGAACCAGATATTGAATGAGTCGTCGACCTCGATCGACCAGCCCCTGTCCCCCGGATTGCGGCCGCCGATGTAGGTCGCAAAAAGTACCGTCGTTCCGGTCGAGTTGAGCTTCATGACGAACGCGTCGTTCGCTCCCTGGATCATCTGGTAGAATCCGTTCCGCTGAGGGAAGTCGAGCGAGGAAGTCTGCCCGGTCACATACATGTTTCCCAGACGATCGACCGCGATCCCGTATCCGACGTCCGTTCCGCTTCCGCCGTAATATGTCGCGTACTCGATGATCGGATCGATCACCAGCGGTCTCTGCCGGTCGTACTCCCCGATCAGGAATCCGATACCGCCGTCGTTCCCGATCTCGAAACGCCCGTCGACCCGATGCTTCCCGTCATCAAGTTCCTGGTAGACGTACGGCCGCTTCATCCTGATCGCGCCGTCCCCGATCAGAAGATCACCATCAGGCGTCAGGGATACGTCCCTGTCGACTTTCAGACGGATCGTGTCCGGATCCGATCCCGGCGCGACGATGAAATCGTATTCAAAACTGTCGCGCGTGCCGTAGTACGCCAGATCGATGCCGTCGTAGATACCGTGAAAGATCGCTCTCCGGTAACTTCTGACATCGGTCCGCCACTGCTCCGGATCGTTTCCGATGAAGTAGTTGCTCCTGCCCGGAAGAGCGTCTGTAGTCTCAGGGACGGCATCACTGCGTCCGCCGGCGATCGATAATATTGCTTCGGCCCCGCCTGATGAGATCCTGAAACCCGCTTTTCCCATCTCGACGTGGTAATTTGCGCCGCGTCCGTGATAGATGCCCGGCGCGCCCGTCTCCTCGATCGGCAGCGGCAGCCCGCCGGTCAGCGCGCGGAACCTCTCGTCGCTGATCCGCGTAGCTTCACGGACACTCCCCGGACCCTGCACGATTGCAGCGGCTCCTGCCATCATCAGCAGCAGGGTCAACAGGCGATAGATGTGGATGCCAGTTTTCATGATCCGGTCGCCGGGGCAAAAACGGGGAGAAGGGCACAAGTGCAGTGATGTCAGAGGGGATGCGTTGCCCGTGTTGCGGGGAGTCTCTGAACGGCAACGGAATCGGAATTATAGTCGCTTATCGCGTCAGTGACAATCCGGGAATTCCCTGAGTTCGTCTACTTCAGTCTGAATGAATGATCCGTGATGTATTTCCAGCCCTCGTCGCTGAGCAGGTCCAGGGATGAGAGCCCGTCCTGTGAGGTTCCGGGATAGACATAGAAACCATCGCGCTCGATGGCCCGCGGATCGATCGCTCGCAGTCCCTCGAGCAGCTTCTCGAAGGTCGACTCCTCCCAGTACTGTTCCTCTTCCGTCTCGTCGACGATCCTCCGGAACGGAGCCGAGAGCTGCGAATAGGTTGGCCTGAACCGGATGTCTCCGCTGTCGTCTGAGACAGGCTCCTCGCGGTTGTCGATCAGCATCATCAGCGTCACGACCAGATACTCCTTCTGGTCCGAGAACCTGTGCATCCTGTCGGTCTCCTCACCCATCTCGTCGGGCTCGGTGGCCATCGATGCCTCGATCTCGTTCTTCCATTGATTGAAGGTCGAGATCGCCGTTTCGGAATCGTCGTAGTAATCCCAGAATCCGTATTCCCACGCGTATCGGTTCTCGATCAGCAGGGAAGCGATCGACTTGATGAAGCGTCGTTTTTCTCCCGCATCGTCGGTCTCGTCCTCGGCGTCGACCAGCCGGGCCAGCCTCGCGCGCAGTTCGTCGCTGCCGAAGATCTGAATCACCAGTTGGACGCCGATGAAGATGGCGTGCGGGCCGCGGCCGGTCAGAAACGATCGCCGACCGGCATTGATCTCCTTCGGAGCAGTCCGGTTGAGATAGAGCCCGTAGACCATCACTCCGGTCAGGATGATCATTATTATTATGTAGACTTCTGTTCCCAATCGATCACCCTCCGAACCATCCGCGGCCGCTGCGGCCGTAAGATCCCGATCGCCCGCTCCTGGTTCCGGTTATCCGGCCGTCATTCGAGACCCTGACGCTGGTCCGTCCGAAGCCGCTCGGCCTGATCTTGCCAACCCCGCTGCTGCTGCCGATCCGCGAGGCAGTGAATATCGTAGGTCTGGTGACCGGTCGATAGTTCGGAGCCGGAATCGACGCCGGTGGCGGCGAGATCGTCCTCGGATAGCTTCTCCCGCCCACGGTCAGCGACTGCGGAGATCGATACGAATAATGCCTGAAGAAGAGCCAGGTAGTCGCCGGCGATCCGCCGTAGTAGTACGATCTGCGCCTCGTCGAGGCGGTCGTCCCGCCGTCTTTTTCAGGTTCGACTGGCTTGAAGTCAGACAGCCTGAGCATCCGCACCTCGACCCCGTTCTTCTGCCACGCAACCAGATCGTCGTTGATGTCGTCCAGCTCGCGCGTCTGGAACTGATCGCGCACCAGATAGATGACCTGTTCGATTCCGCGCTCCCGGAGCTGCTCCGATGACGGCAGCCGCGCAAGGTAACGGTTGTCGAACTGCGAGTCCTGATTGGTGTAAGGTGTCAGCCGAGTGCTGTCGAGCAGGATCATGACCGGTGACTCGGATGTCAGCCCGCTCTTCTTCTCCCCGATCTCATTGGCGTAATAGACCATCGCGCCAAGCGTCTCGTGCGAACGGACCACTCCGAGCGGATGCGGCCAGTTGTCGAAATCCGGCACCAGGTGGACCGTGTCGGCCATCGAAGCTCCCAGCGCGACCGCGTCCGGCCCCGGCAGATCGGCAATGATCAGCGTCGAACGCGCGTTCCACGTCTGTGAGAGCAGATTGCGCAGCGCCTCGCCCCGTTCGTGCGCGGCCTGCATGCCCGGCGTCGAAATCTGCCTGACCTGGCCGTTGAGCGTCGGCTGCGAGAGCGACTGGAGCAGAGTCGGCACGAAGAACGGCTGCCACTGTGCGTCACGCGGCTGGTAGATCGAGATCAGGTAGTTCGGATCGAACGCGCCCCAGCTCCGCCCCCGGCTGTCGACAGTCGTCAGACCCGCCAGATAGGTCAGAGTTCGCTTGTTCGCCCCGATGTCCCAGCCCTGCTTCTTCTGCAGTTCGAGCGAATCGTAGTCGATCTCCTTATCGTCGTCGTCGTCCGTCGCCTTGTAGATCGTTACGCCGGCCATCCCAAGAATCGCCGCCCACGCCAGACCCTTGCCGGCCGCGCGACGCGAAATGTGCCCGCCGAACCAGTCCGAGGTTTGACCGGCGGCCTCGCTGCCGGCCGCCGCACTATTTTTTCGCTTCTTTCCGCTCATTGATTACAGTAGATACGTTACTTCGGCTGGATCGGTTCGATATTGAAATCGTCGATTATGAAGACCTCGCCCGCCAGCGAACGAAAACCGAATGTCCCGTACAGGAACCTGTCCTTAGTCACCGAGGTGTCGGTCCAGATCCCGAGATCGTCCGTCTCCGCGGTCTCGTTCGAGACTATCGAATGCCTGACCGTGTAGTCCTGAACTGAAAGATTGATCGTGTAGGAGACCGTCGTGCTCAGTTTCGCGAGCACCGGAGCCGGCGTGCTCACCTCGACCGGAGCGGCTCCGTCCTTGATCAGATAGGTGTAGAATCGATTGGGCGTGTGCGTCGTAGACGACGGCCCGGCCAGATGGAACAGATAGTAGCTGCGACCGGTCTTGTCGGCCTTGATCGCCCAGCTCGCTCCCTTGCCGTCGGTCAGCCAGACGGTGAAGACAGCCTGGCAGTCCCTGTAGGTCTTGTCCTTGAGCATTCCGAGCTGCTCTCCTTTGACCTGCAGACGCTTGTTTCGTCCGTCATTCGCCAGCGTCCAGGTCGGCGACGGATTCCACAGCGAGAGCGTATCGAAGAAATCGGAAACTCCAGTCGAGGTGACGATCGGTTCAAGTCTGACGGTCAGCGGACGCGGACCCGGCGAGAGCAGCTCGCGGCTGCTCCAGGTCTGGTACCCGACCTGCTCGACCGAGATCGTCCGCTCTGCCGCTTTATCGATCTGGTAGTCGATGTTGACTTTCCCGTCATTGCCGATCCGTCCCTGAACAGCGCCGTCGATCAGCACGATCGCTCCCGGCGGTCCCTGAATCGAGAGCTTGGCTACCTTGACCAGAATCGTGCCGAGGGGCGGGAAGTTGACTTCGTTGCCGGCCTCGAGCTTGCCGAGATCCGCCTTGTAGTCGTTGTACTC
>CALBSU010000403.1 GCA_937967285.1 uncultured Acidobacteriota bacterium | reverse complement strand
GCAGCAGCACTTTCGTCGATCTGGTGGGATTCAGCCCGCGGATGCCGATGTTCGGGCGGAGCCCGAATCCCTCCTCGTCACGGATCGTCAAACCCGAAACCTTCCTCAATGCCTCGCTGAAATTGAATACACGGCTCGTTTCCAGCGTCGCCCTGTCGATCACCTGTACCGATCCGGGGATCCGCTCCACACCTTCCACGCTTCCTGCAATCGAACTCGTGATCACTACGATCTCTTCCGCGATGTTCGCAGGATCGAGCACCAGATCGACAACCGCCGGATCCCCGCCGCTCACTTCAACCTTCGCCGATACGGCCTTGAATCCGTCCCCGAACGCCTTGATCTCATATCTCCCCGGCACAATCCCCTCGAAGACGAATCCGCCGGATTCATCCGTCTGACGCACTGCCGTCAAACTGACCGTCATCCCCGTCAGAACCACCCGGGCCCCTTTCACTCCTCCACCCTGCTCGTCTCTCAGGCGCCCCTCGACTCTCCCTGTCTGCCCGTAAACCGTCACCGTTATCGAAGTTAATATCAAGAATAGGTATAAATATCTGCTGCCTGACATCTTCTTACTCATCATCACGGCTTGCCCTCCAGATTTTCTCCGCCCAAGGCGTTGAATCCGATATGACTATAATAAAAACGATTTTGAAATCCGTTTTCAAATCGGATAATAGTCCGATTGAGTGAGGTTGTCAATAAAAAAGGTATCGGGGCTGAGGTATCAAAGCGGGTGAGGCTGAAGTAGAATAAGTGACGGTGAAGAAATCAGAAGGAAAAAAATCAGTAATCATTGGGCAGGGGCTGGCCATATTCATTCTGGCGCTGGGGATGCGGGTTTTGGCATACGGCGGGATGGAACGGGTGCCGGAGCCTGAAGAGTCTGCGATCTCGTATCGAATAGTGATCGATGTCGACTTCAGTCGTGGCGGATTCAAGGGGCGTCAGAAGGTTCGGATAGTGAACACGCGCGGGGATGATCTGAATGAGGTTATTTTCAACCTCTATCCGAATTTCGGGCTGGCGTCTGAGGATACGCCATGGTTGCGGATCGACGGGGTGCGCCAGGCGGGGCGTCTGTTGAAGTATGAGCTGAGGGCAAGGCAGGCGTTCCTGAGGGTGTCGCTGCCGGAATCGGTACGGCAGGGTGGTGTAGTCGAGCTGGAGATCGATTTTTCAGCGGTTGTGCCGAGGGTACAGCGCGAGGAATCGAGCCTGCTGGCCCATTTTCTGCAGGAGATCAGCGACGCGGTCAGCGATGAGAAGCACCTTCGCGATGCGAGGGATATCTTTTTCGCGGGGGACGATGTCTGGCTGCTCGGGTATTTCAATCCGCAGGTTGCGATCGGTCAGTATCAGTCGTTCGATTCCGAGTTTGTCGCCGGCGTCGGCGGGATAGTTCTTGCGGATCCCGCGGATTACGATGTGACGGTGAACTGCAGCGACAGGAAGGTGATCATCGCTTCGGGCAGGCGGCAGGGGGAGATCGGCAGGGCGGCAGAGGGAGACCCGACGACGGCCAGATTCATCGGAAAAAGGATGCGCGGTTTTGCCGTGATTGTGGCCGACAGGATGCGCAGCGTCGAGAGCCGCGTCGATGACATCAGGATCGTCTCGCATTTCAGGGACGGCGACGAGAGGCTGGGCGAGAGGGTTCTCGGTTTCACTCAGATGGCCGTCCGGACATATCTCAAAGCCTTCGGAGCCTATCCACACGACAAGATTGAAGTGGTTGAGCTGCCGCTGGCTGCGGGGTTCTGCACGGTCGATCTGCCGGGCATCATCGCGGTCGCCCAGGCTTATTACATTGACTTCGAACAACCGACGGCTGCGCGGCTTCCCGGAGTGCTGCGCGAACAGTCGGATGTCATCAGGTCCGCGCTCGAGTTCAATCTGGCGTTGAGCGTGGCTCACCAGTGGTGGGGAGAGGTTGTCGCCAATAATTCGGAGAAGTCTCCCTGGCTGGACGAGTCGCTGAGCGCTTTTTCAGCGGCCTACTATCACGAGGCGGCCTATGGAAAGCAGCTTGGAGAGCTGATCGTTCAGCAGCAGTTGCGCGGCGTCTATCAGGCCTACAGAATGCTCGGGGGAACGGATCTCGAGGCCGACAGGCCGATCCGCGATTTCAGGAATGCGCTCCAGTATTCAGCCATCGCTTCGACGAAGGGGGCGCTGCTGCTGGTGGCGTTGCGATCAGATCTCGGTGATGAGCGCTTCTTCAAGGCGCTGCAATATTATTATGAGACTCATCGCTTCCGGATTGTGGCCCCGGAACACCTCCGTTACGCGTTTCTGGCAGCCGCGGAGGACACAAGGCGGGTGAGAGTGCTCTTTCAGCGGTGGTTGAGGGAAAAGCGAGGTGACGAAGATATCGGCGCCCCTGATCTGGCGCTGATTCCCCAGCCGGTCTCGAAAATACGCGCGCTTGGACGGTTGTTTGTGAAGATCGGGAAGACGGCGGCGAAGCCGTTCTGAGTCCGATTAACCCGGAGGCCATGCCATTGCGCGGCCGCCGAGGATATGGAGATGAAGGTGATCGACCGACTGGCCGCCATTCTCTCCGGTATTGATAACGGTTCTGAAGCCGTTCTCTGCGATGCCGACCTGATTGGCCAGTTTAGGCGCCAGGCGGAGCATATGACCGAGCAGCGACTCATCCCCCTTGGTCACGTCATTGAGCGAATCAATGTGTTCCTTGGGGATAATCAGAAAGTGAGTCGGAGCCTGCGGATTGATATCCGTGAAGGCGTAGGTCCGATCATCCTCGTAGACTTTGGTTGAAGGAATCTCACCGTTCAGAATGCGGCAAAACAAGCAATCGTTTTCTGACATCTAATCTCCTGTAATGATAACGCGGGTATCAATGATTGAATTGAGATACTAGCACATCTGGATGTCATCGCAAGTGATCTTCAATTCCTTCGTGTCCAATGATATTGAGAAGCTGAATGTTGAGAATTCGTGATTTTCTGATTCTTATTGCGCTCGGGCTGGCGGCGGGCTGCCAGGGCGGCACGGCGGTCGGCAAGGTCTCCGGAGATGGCGGGCAGGCGCCGGTCCGCGTGCGCCATTTCACCTACGAGGTGATCAATTCCTGGCCGCACGATACCGATGCCTTCACTCAGGGGCTGGTCTGGCATGACGGGGCGCTTTATGAAAGCACCGGGCTCAACGGCAGATCCTCTGTCCGGAGGGTCGATCTGCAGACCGGCCAGGTCCTTCAGAAACGCGATGTCCCGTCGCAGTATTTCGCAGAGGGGCTGGCAATCGTCGGAGACGCCGCTTACCAGCTGACCTGGCTCTCGCAGTTCGGATACGTCTACGATCTAAGATCATTCGACGTCAGAAGAACGTTCAACTACACCGGCGAGGGATGGGGACTGACCTTCGACGGGCAGTCGCTGATCATGAGCGACGGATCGAACAGGCTCCGGTTTCTGAGTCCGGACAGCTTCGAGCTGCAACGCGCGATCAGCGTTTACGACGGATCGAATCCGATCAACAGGCTGAATGAGCTGGAGTTTATCGGAGGCGAGATCTGGGCCAACATCTGGCAGTCCGACAGGATTGTGATCATCGAGCCGCGCGGCGGGCGCGTCACCGGGTGGCTGGATCTGAAGGGGCTGCTCAAGCCGGAGGACCGGACCGGGCCGGTCGATGTGCTCAACGGCATCGCCTGGGATGAGGCCGGCAAGCGTCTTTTCGTGACCGGCAAGCTGTGGCCGAAACTGTACGAGATTAAGATCATACAGCCGCGGGGCGCTCCATCGCGTCAGTGATGACTTGTCAGCGACCTGCGCGCCCGAGATCTCTCATCAGAATTCGGGCTCTCAGCATGCGTTCCATCTGAAGCAGCATCACGCCCCCGAGCACGGCGGCGCCTCCGGCAATCTGGATCCCGCTCATCTTCTCTCCCAGCCATAGCCATGCGACAAACGCGGCGACTACGGGTTCGAGCATCGAGGTCAGGCTGCTCCTGCTCGGTTCGAGATAGCGCAGGCTCCCGAGGAAGAGCCCGAATGGCAGGACCGTCGCGACGACTGCCAGATAGAGGAAAAGCCCGTATGCCTGGAGATCGTATGACCCCCACGGCAGCGTCCAGAGAGGGCGTATGACGGCCCACATCATTCCGGCGAAGAGGAAGGCGTAGGTCATCATCGTTCGTGGATTGTATCGTCTCAGGCCGTATTTACCGTAGCCGGAATAGAAAGCGAAGCCGACGGCAGAGCCCAGAGCGGCAAGCGTGCCGCCGAGCGACATCCGCGCCAGACCGCCGGGCTGGCCGAGCACCATCGAAACGCTGCCGCCCACGGCCAGGGCTCCGGCGATCACCTTGCCGCCGGTCATCCTCTCGGTGCCGGATAGAACTCCGTAGACCATGAGAAAGACCGGTGCCAGATACTGCAGCAGCAGCGCATAGCCTACGCTGACCATTGTCAGCGCCAGATAATAGAATCCCTGGTTGGCGACAAGGCCGATCGCTCCGAGGAGGGCGAAGTACGGCAGGTCCTTCAATCGCACGCGGAGCAGTTCGGGAGATGTCAGACCCAGCCAGGCGAAGAGAATCGCCGCGGCGAGCGTCGTCCGGAAGATGAGCAGTTCGCCAGGCTCCATCTGCCGGTTGAGCATGAATTTCGTGATGACGCCGGAAAAACCCCACAACACGGCGGCGCCGGCGGCCAGAAGATAGCCGCGCAGATGATGAGGATGATCCTCGGCCGCCTCCCCCTCCTTCAATTCGCTCACCTATTTGCCCTGTCCATTCCCGTTCGGAAGCAGAATTCCGACCACCTCGTTGCCGACGCGCGGAGCGGTGAAGTGATCGCAGTTGACCAGCACCGCCACGGTCAGCCCCCGATCGGGGAACATCGTCAGCATCGAAGTAGCTCCCATCGAGCCGCCGTTATGCTCGATCCTGCGCTCGCCGTTTTCGGCATAGACTCGCCAGCCCAGCCCGTAATTGACGGGCTCTCCCTTGCGTGTGGTCTGCGATGTGAACATCTGTTTGAGGGTTTCGGGCCTGACCAGGCGTCCGGATGAGACGGCCGTCGCATACTTGATCATATCCTCGACGTTCGAGAGCAGCCCCCCGCCTCCCCATTTGTTGCTCTGATCGACGAAGGTCGCGTTGATCAGCTGCTTCTCCTTCGAGAGCGTGTAGTTTCGGGCCCGGAGCGGGATCAGCCGGGAGTTCTCGTCCAGCCACGTGTCATCAAGGCCGGCCGGTTTGAAGATATGGTTACGGAGGTAATCTCCGAACTTCTCGCCCGAGACCTTCTCGACTATCCGGCTCAGGAGGTTGTACCCGTATGTGGTGTAGGAATATTTCTCGCCGGGCTCGAAGAGCAGGGGATCGTCCTTGAATATCGCCAGCGCCGATTCTACGTCATCGTAATGCCTGGCGCTTTGAAACTCGTCGCCTCTGTAATGACGGATGCCCGAGAGATGCGCGAGCAGGTGCCGGGTCGTGATCGGCGAGGACTTTTTCGGAAAGTCGGGAAGATATGTCTGAATCTCGGCGTCGATATCGAGGCGGCCCTGTTCGGCCAGCTGCATGACCGCGACAGCTGTGAAGGTCTTGGAGACCGAACCTATCCGCGACACCGTCTGCGAGGTGAATGTCACACGGTTCTCGAGGTCAGCGAAACCGAAACCCCTGGCATAGACGATCGCCCCGTCCTTTGCGATCGCAATGCCGACTCCGGGGATCGAATTGGTCTTTATCAGATCCTGAATCTTCTCCTCGATCTGCGGAATGCGATCCTCGATGCGGAGCGGCATCTGTGCCGTCGCCGTTCCGATCAGCAGGACGATCAGCACCGTGCAGAAAGCGAATCTGCGAAGGTGTTCCATAGGCCTCCTTTAAAACTTTGTAACTTGAGTTTTCCGATTATTTAAACGCAGAGACTCAGAGGGAGCAGAGCTTGATATTTTGGATGTTTATATTCGGAGCTTCATCCAACAGGCGCATAACGAAAATCGCCACACTCAAAAAACTCTGCCCTCTCCGCGCCTCTGCGTTTAATAAACAAGACCTGAGTTCCGCTGAATTTCGTTTGCGGTGATCAATCAGGTTTTGATGTTGTAGACCTTGATCTTGCTGTTGAGGGTCGTATTGTTCATGCCCAGCATTTTCGCCGCCTTGCTCTGATGGCCGCCGGTGATCTCCAGCGCGCGACGGATGATCTCGATTTCGAAACGAGATACTTCGTCGTAGAAGGAGATGCCGCGGGCGATATCGATCGAACTGAGGGCCTCGGCTGGTCCTGACGGGTGATCATCGTCGCGTCTCGGCGCGATGATCTCCTCGCGCAGGCAGTCGAGGGTGATCTCGTCCGATCTGGCGACGATGACCGCGCGTTCGATCGCAGTCTCAAGTTCGCGGACATTGCCGGGCCACGGATACTTTTCCAGCGCGCTCAGAACTTCCGGAGCGATCTGATCGGTGATCGAACGCTCGTTTTCGCCGTTGTACTTTCTGATGAAATGCTGTGCCAGCGGTAGAATGTCCTCGCGCCGGTTGCGGAGCGGCGGGAGGTGAATGTTGATCACGTTCAGCCGGTAGAAGAGGTCTTCGCGGAAATCGCCCGACTTGACGGCCCTTTGAAGATCGGTATTGGTTGCGGCGATGATTCTGACATCAACTTTGTGCGGCTGAGTGTCGCCGAGAGGTGTGAATTCCCGTTCCTGGATGACGCGCAGCAGGCGGGCCTGAGTCTCGGGCGGGATCGTGCTGATCTCGTCGAGGAAGATCGAGCCGCCGTCGGCGACCTCGAAGAGGCCTTTCTTGGCTGCGACGGCGCCGGTAAAAGCGCCCTTCGTGTGGCCGAACAGTTCCGATTCCAGAAGCTCCGACGGGATATTGCTGCAGTTGACGGCGACGAACTGGCCGGACTCGGCTCGCGGACTCGAGAAGTGGATCGCCTTCGCAACAACTTCCTTTCCGGTGCCGGACTCACCGGTGATGAGCACTGTCGACCGGGCGGGCGCAACCTGCTCGATCAGATCGTAGACCTCGCGCATGGCCGCTGAGTTGCCGACGATCTGGCTCCGGTCACCTGAAGTCTTGAGCGTTCGCCTGAGGACGCGCCGCTCCTCGTCGCCGCGTTTGCGCGAGATGCCCGCCGAGACGATCTTCAGGATCAGTTCGTTCTCGAATGGTTTGCGAATGCAGTTGAAGGCGCCGAGTTGCCATGCGGCGATGGCGGTATCGAATGTCGCGTATGCCGTGATCATGATGACGACCGCCTCGCGATCCAGCTTGAGGATCTCTTCGAGCGTTCGCAAGCCGCCCATTCCCGGCATCGAGACGTCGAGAAGGATCACGTCGTAGGCGCGACCGCTCATCTTCGCCAGTCCCTCTTCGCCGGTTCTGGCTATATCGACACGGTACCCGTCCTGCGAGAGAAGGCTTTCAAGCACCTCGCGCATGATCTCTTCGTCATCAACTACTAGTATGTTGCCCTTTTTAGCCATGTGATTATTATACCCGGTGGTGATTATCAGGTATCATTCGGATTGTGACAAGCTGAGCT
>CALBSU010000402.1 GCA_937967285.1 uncultured Acidobacteriota bacterium | reverse complement strand
GCCGTGATCAGCACCGTCGTCGATACCTCCAGACCGACATCCTTCCTGAGCCGCCTGAAAACACCGTCCGCCCAGTGCCTTTTGAGCTGCGCTATCCCATGCCGGTTCATATACCCCAGCAGCAGTCCCGCATGCCGCTGCTCCTCCAGGATGAACAGCTTCGTGATCTCCACCAGCCGATCATCCCCGATCTCCCGCGCATAAGCCCCCGCCGCCCTCATCAACCCCTTCCCCTCCGAATACTCGCCCAACTGAAACGCCGCTATCGAACGCCCGATCAGCCGCTTCTCCATCTCCGTCAGCCTGTCGCCCGCAACCTCCTGGCTCGCCTTCGACCGGTTCGCCCTGAAATGATTCAACCACCCCGCCAGATAATCCATCTGCCCTCCCTCATGTCACGGTTTTTGCACTCCAATTAAACGATGCAATAGATAACACAAAGTACTTTATAAAAGAAAGCAATACAAACGAAAAGATTTAAGGAACTGATAAAATTTCTGATTTTCTTACCGCAGAGGCGCAGAGGAAGGCAGAGATTTCTTGAGTACGGTAATGTTCGTCATATGACAATTGGGTGAGACTCGGGATTCAAATTTCCATAATTTCAATCTCTGCCATCTCTGCGCCTCTGCGGTAAGAATTATAGACACAGGTTCCACTGTAGTAATTGTGGGTGACAGTTCAGGGACGAGCGATCCTGCCGATTGAGTTCATCTGGATGCTGCCGAGATGGAGGCGACCTTCGAGCTCATTGACGCTGGTGATATTGGCGTATGCGCCGGAAGAGTCTCTGATGTTGTATTTGACCTTGCCGTCGAGATCGAGACCGAGGATCCAGCCGATGGTGTTGAGCTCGATCGCCCTGAACGATTCAGGGAGGCGGAAGATGAGTTTTCTGAAAAATGGCCGGCCGGCGAGGTTTTCGAGTCTGGAGTTGCGTGGCGCGGGAATGGCTACCCAGAAGACGCCGTCGCCGTTGTAGGAGAGGTTATCGGGATAGCCGGGAAGTCCCTGAATGAAGTAATCGGTTGTCCCGGCCTTGGGTCCCTTGAGCCAGTGTCGAACGATCCTGGCCATCATCGTCTCGTTGACGAGAACGAACTGATCATCGGGTCCGAGCGCCACGCCGTTGGCGAAGTAAAGGTTATCGACTGCCGTTGAGGTCTTCTTCGCGGACGGATCGTAACGCAGCAGCCTGCCGGTGGGACGGTATTCCCAGAAATCGAGAATCCAGTGATGCTGATCGAATCGCCGGGAGGCGTCGGTGAACCAGATCGTGCCGTCGTCTGCGATGTCGAGATCGTCGGCGAAGAGGAATGGCTTTCCGTCCAGGCCGTCGGAGAGAACGGTCATCCGGCGATCGGGCGAGATCGAGACCAGTCCTTTGAACGCATCGGCGACGACCAGGTTCCCCTGACCGTCGAACTGCATGCCGAGCGGGCGGCCGCCGGTATTGAGAACCGTTTCGACCGCGGCGCCGGGTTGAGGTTTGACACGGAAAATCCGCCCGTCCTGCAAACCGGAGTAGAGGTATCCGTCCGGCCCCAGGGTCACATCCTCG
>CALBSU010000401.1 GCA_937967285.1 uncultured Acidobacteriota bacterium | reverse complement strand
ACGCCTGTGCGAATTCGGGACGCATTCCGAGCAGGGAATCGAGCGTCCGGCCGCCGTCGCCGCCTCCGTTCTGGCCGGTTGCAGCCGAATCGGATCCGTGCAGCCCGACAACCAGAAAAGTCGCCCGGCCAGCGCCCTCATTCTTCAGGAACTCGATCGCTCCCAGCGCGTCGTCGAAAGTGGGCACGACCACGTACTGCAGTTCGTCCCTCAGCGCGACGTCGATCAGCGTCTCGTTTTCGGGCGAGACCTGAACGTAATCGGCCAGCGTCCCGAGGGTCTTGAATCCGTTGAGAGCCGGATCGCGCTTCATCAGCGCCTGAACCGCCTCCGAGTAATACGCGCGCTGCCGGTCGAGTTCGTGCAGCGAATTGAGCCGGTGCTCGACCGAGGCAAGATCGCGCCCGGCCTGCGTGACTGCGCTCTGCCTGTCATCGCGACGGCTGCGGAGCTCAGCCAGACGTTCGGTGACCTCACTGAGTTCGCCGCTGATCCTTTCATGCTGCGCCGTCGCCTCTTCCAGGCTGGCGCTGAGCTTCGCGTGCTGCTCCTCGGCGGCCTGCGACTGAGTCCCGGCGCGCTCGCGCTCGGTTCTCAAGCCTTCGAGCCTCGTCCGGTTGCGGTCGACCGCCTCGGTGAACTGGCGCGTCAGCTGGCGCCAGCGCTCCATCGTCGTGACGCTCTCGTAGGAGTTTTTGCGCGCCTCCTCCAGCCGGCGCTCGGCCTCATTGTCGCGTTCGATCTGTTCCCGGTGAGCCGTCTCGGCATCGCTCAGCGACTTGCTGTGCGAATTGATCTCGTCCTCGAGCAGGACCAGTTGCTCGCGCAACCGCTGTGACTCCTGATCGATGAATCCGCGGCGCTCTCCCGTCGTCGCCTCGTCACGTGCGAACTGCGCGGCCCGCGCCCCGAGCGACTGGAGCTGCTCCTTCAGATAACTGTTCTGCTGGCGCGCTCGCTCGGTCTCGATGTCGATCGTCGCCGCTTCCTGCCGCGTCCGGTTGAGCGCCTCCTCGGCCGATCGCGACGCCTGAGCGGCCTCAGTCTGCGCGGCTTCCAGATCGCTGATTCGCGCCGTCATCTCGCCCGAACGCGATACGATCTCGTCCAGAAAATCCTGGATCTTCCCGATCGTCTCCCTCGATGTTCGATAATCGACGACGAAGACCGCGCGCATCAGATCGCGCATCTCCTGGCGTAATCTTTTATACCTGCGCGCCTTCGACGCCTGCCGCTTGAGGCTGTTCTGCTGCCGCTCGATCTCGGAGAGGATGTCGGTGATTCGCGAGAGATTCGCTCGCGAGGCCTCGAGCTTCAGTTCCGCCGCGTGCTGGCGCATCTTGAACTTCGAGATGCCCGCCGCTTCCTCGATCAGCGCCCGCCGGTCCATCGGCTTGGCCGAAAGGATCTGACCAATGCGCCCCTGCTCGATGATCGCGTAATGCGCGCCGCCCAGTCCCGTCCCGGCGAAGAGATCCTGCACATCGCGCAGCCGGCACAGACGGCCGTTCATCTCGTACTCGCTCTCGCCTGTCCGGTAGAGCCTGCGCCCGACGGAGATCCGCTCGCCCTCGGCGAAGACCATCGGCGCCCCTTCAACCGGACGACGGCGCTGCTGCGGCTTCTTCAGCTTCTCAGGCTGTTGTGCCGGAACCGCCTCCTCGACGCCCTCTGCCGCCGGAGCCTCCGGGACTTCCTGCGGCGCCTCGGCCTGAACTTCAGTGTGCGCTTCGATGACCGAAGCCGAAGCCTCGATCGCCGCATCAGCCTGATCGAGCGATTCCTGGGCCTGCTTGAGCGCCTCAGCCTCCGGCTGGCGACCGTCCCCGCGAATCTCGAACGTCTCGTGGACGACCATCGTCAACCGGACTTCGGCCATCCCCGACGGCTGCCGGTTGCGGCTCCCCTGGAAGATCACGTCCTCCATCTTGCCGCCGCGCAGAGCCTTCGCCCGCTGCTCGCCGATCACCCAACTGATCGCGTCAGCCACGTTGCTCTTGCCGCACCCGTTCGGGCCGACGACCGCCGTGATCCCTTCCTCATCGAAGACGATCTCCGTGGGATCACAAAAGGACTTGAAGCCCTGTATGAAAATCTTCTCGATTCTAAGCATTTACACCACTTGATTTACCGGGGATTTCCGCCGAGAAAACCACAATTTATTGCGTTGTTTAAAGATAGGGACGCACTATACGGTAGATGGCGAGGTTTGTCAATCCGGGTAGACTGAATCGCAAAGGACGCGAAGGGGGCAAAGAGGTTGAATCGCAAAGACGCAAAGGAGCAAAGGGATTTAATGAACGATAATCCCGCATTTCCTCCATTCGGCAATCAGGCGATGGAAGATGATCAGGTCAATCAAACCTTTTAAAATCTTTGCCTTCTTTGCATCTTTGCGATTCAATTTCTTTGCCCTCTTTGCGTCTTTGCGATTCAATTTCTTCGCGATGAGATATATTTTTTCGCGAATTCCACCAGATGCGGAGCGTTGACCAGACCGACCTTGACGGCTTCCTCCTCGGCCTTTTCGACCGTCCAGCCGTCGCGAAGCACGCGCCGGATCATCCAGAAGGCCCCCACGCGGATCGCCAGCGTGCAGTGGATGAAGACCGGCCGGTTTTCGGGATCGTCCGTCAGCTTCAGGAACTTATCCACGTCCTCATCCTTCGGCTCGCGGTAATTGACGGGGATGTTGAAGTATTTGAGCCCGGCGGCCGTGGCGGCCTTCTCCTCGTCCTCGGCGCGATGCTCGCCCGGCTGGCGCAGGTTGATGACGGCCTTGATGCCGTCGGCTTTCAATTGGGCGAAGTGCTCGGGTCGCGGCTGCGCGCCCGTGCAGAACTCTTCGTTGACCTTCGTGAAGTTCCGTATCGGCGGGATCTCCTGCGCGGTCTGCATCAACAATACTCCCATCAGCAGAATCGGTGCCAAATAATTCATTCATTCTCCTTTTTCGACTTTATCTCATCCAGCCACTTTCTGACGATCCCGGCATTGGGGCTCTCGATCGACTCGAAGATCGCCAGTGATGACTCGTAGTTTTCGATCGCCTTCCTCACCTCTCCCAAATTTCGATACGCATTGCCCAGGTTGCCTAACCTGTTTCCTTCGCCGCGCCGGTCCCCGATCTCGCGCGCGATCACAAGCGCGGCCTCGTAGTTTTCGATCGCCTTCCTCACCTCTCCCAAAGCGGCGTACGCCAGGCCCAGGTTGCCTCGCGCAATTCCTTCGTCGGATTTCGAATTAATCCTGACAGCCGCATCGACGGCAGCCTGGTGCCATTCGACCAGAGTCGATGAATGAAGCCGGAGTAAGATAATATTTATTCCGTGATAGGAGTATTCAATCACCAGCCTCGCACGATCGGAGTCCTCGACCGTACCGCCGACGGCCCAGTCGCGGCCTTCGAGGATATTGCGGGTTTCAGCATCGTAAAGATTCAAACCTGAAATGACATTTTCTCCGCCGGACTTGTACTGATCGTCGGCCAGAGATAAGACCGACAGGTAATGCCGGGAGTGGCGCGATCTTGCAAGCGACAGTTCATCATCGGTTATCCTGTCGATTGCGAAATCTCTTGCCAGATCGTGCAGTCGCATGCGGGCGTTTTTTTCATCAAAATCGACCAGGCTGTAGCCATCGACCAGTTCCGAGCAACTCTCGGCCGCGAGATCGGGATCGGCGTCCCATATCGCGGCGGCGGCGGATTTGTCGAAAGTCTCAGAAAACACGGCCAGCATGCGCCATTTGCGCTGATGGTCCTCGCTGAGCAGGTCATAACTGAGGCTGAAGGCTGTTTCGACCTCCTGAAGGCTCTTCCAACTCAACCGCCCTGAAGGCTTTCTGAGCCGTTCAACTATGTCGGCGGGCGTCATCATTCTCTCTTTTTTGAGCACGCTCGCCGTCACGTTCAACGCCAGCGGCAGGTGTCCGCAGAGTGTTGCGATCTCGCCGGCCATATCGCCCGAGCGACCGGGGGCGATTCTTTCGATCAGTTCTATCGACTCCTCGGGTTTCATGCGGTCGATCTGTTTGAGGTACATGCCGGGGAGGTCGATACTCTGCCGCGAGGTGACGATCAGCAGGCAGGATGAGGGCGGATGGAGCTGCCTGATCTGATCTTCATCGCGGGCATTGTCGTAGACCAGCAGTACACGCCTGCCGTTCAGGCATTCGCGATAGAGCGTCAGGTGTTCTTCGAATGACTCCGGCCGTTCAATGCCGGGATGGAACGACCGGATGACGTGCCACATGACGTCTTCAGGCGAGAGTGGTTGTCGTCGAAGCCCTGTCCTGTCGTCGGGCCGGCTAACGCCTTGCAGGTCCAGGTAGATCTGCGCCTCGGGATAATCATTCTGAAGTTCGTGGGCCAGTCTGACGGCCAGCCACGTCTTGCCGATTCCGCCCATGCCTTTCAAACCGGTGATCGTCACGCCTGAAGTTTTGACCCGTTTCAGCAGATCGTCCAGTTCGTCTGTGCGGCCGGTGAACTCTGAAGTGTCGGCCGGCAACTGGTGGAGGTTCGGGCCGGCTGAGATCCTGCCGGGAATCGCTTTGAGAATCTCAAGTTTTGACTCCTCGATCTTGTCGATTATCCTGGATTCCGATTCCCGTATCTCGCCAGTGATAACAATCAGGTGCCTCTCACGGCTCGCCTCATCCTCTTCCAGCATGCTGAAAAGTTGGGCCAGTCCGCTCGCCAGCCTCTCCAGAAGCGGCTGGTTGACGGTTATTGAATCGATCCTCTCGGACAGGGCATTCACCGCCACGGCCAGTTCGGCGTTCTGTTTCCCGATCTGCTTCAACAACGCCCGGCTCGATTGCAGATAAGCCCGCTGAAAGGCGATCCATGAATTTTTGTAATCATCCTCCTTGACGATCTGGTTGAGATGCTTGCCGATCAGGCCGGGCATGCGTTCGCGGATCAGAGGCAGAAGCGGATTGAAGAACTCTCCCGTCGATCCCGAATGCCCCTTGTGTTCTTCCTCCTCCCGCAGCCATCGCTGCAGCGTCGCGACCACGTCATCTCTCAATAATTCTTCAGTCTGTTCGAGATCGCCTGATGCCAGGATGAAGTTCTCGGCTGAGATAGCTGCAGGGAACAGTGATCCGGGACTCCTGACACCGCGCTTAATACGATCCTGCCAGTAGGGAAGGCAACGGTTGATCTCGGATTGCAGATCCTGCCTTTCTGATTCCGGCTGGTGCGTTGCGGCGCTACGGTTGATATCGTCGAGCGCTCTGGAGAATGCCTCGGCGAGCGCTTTTTCGAGGTCATGATTGTTGTCGGGAGTCAGCGAGCCGGCAATCTCGGGGAATTTGTCGGATGCCAGATTGGTCAGGATGCCTGAGATCGTATTCGGGACTACCTCTGCCAGCTTTTTCCGCAGGTTTTCATCTGCGAGCAGGCCGGCGAGCAACTGGCCGGCTCCGGAAGCGGCGAGGTATGGCGCGAGGGCGGGAAAGGCTATGGCGCCGCCGGCGCAGCCGAGCGCGATCGAGATCGATTTTATGGCTGATTTTCGGGTCATGGCCTGATTTCAGGACACTTTTTCGTCCCGGCAGGGACGGTTTGATAATAGCCCGGGCGATTTA
>CALBSU010000400.1 GCA_937967285.1 uncultured Acidobacteriota bacterium | reverse complement strand
CGAGGTCGCCGGAACGCTGGCCATGTTCGACGGCGTGGAGTCGCCGATCACGCAGACCTTCGGTCTCGGCATATCGCAGCCGGTTACCGGCGATGAGTTGGACGAGATCGAACAATTCTTCGTCAGCCGCGGCTGCGCGATCAACCACGAAGTCAGTCCGCTGGCCGAGATGTCGACGTTCGACCTGCTCTACGAACGACGGTACAAGCCGATCGAATTCACTTCGGTCATGTTCCGGCAGCTCGGAGCGATGCAGCCGGAAGCCGAAAGGACCAGTCTGGTAGTCCGGATGATCGATCCCGATGAGGCTGAGAAATGGGCCCGGACATCGGCCGAGGGCTGGAGCGAGTTCGAGGAGATTCCGCCCGAAGCGATCTACGAGCTCGGTCTGATGACCGCTCGCAGGCCCGGCGGCCTCTGTTTCATCGCGGAACTTGAAGGCGAACCGATCGCGACGGGCGGGATGAGCATCCACGACGGTGTTGCGCTGCTCGCCGGAGCGAGCACGATCCCCGCCCGCCGCAAGCTCGGCGCGCAGAACGCGTTGCTCGAAAGCCGGCTCCGCTTTGCCGCAGAGCAGGGATGCGATATCGCCATGATGTGCGCCCAGCCGGGCAGTTCGTCTCAACGCAATGCCGAACGCAACGGCTTCCGCATCGCCTATACCCGCACCAAATGGATGCGGTCTTGAATCGTTCCGGTCAAATCACATGAAAAACGTACGCGCAGCCGCGGTCCAGTTCCAGCATACTCCCGGCGACAAGGAGGCCAACCTCGACCGGATCTTCAATTTCATCGGACAGGCCGCCGGGCACGAAGTCGAACTGATCGTCTTCCCGGAGATGTGCATCACCGGATACTGGCACGTCCGGAAGCTCTCCCGCGAGCAGATCGAATCTCTGGCCGAGCCGGTGCCGGACGGTCCCTCGACGCACGCGCTGCTCGATCTTTCGACGCGTTACGGCATGACGATCGGCGCCGGCCTGATCGAACGCGCCGATGACGTCAGGCTCTACAACAGCTATGTCGTCGCCATGCCCGACGGGCGGACGGCCTGTCATCGCAAGCTCCACGCCTTCATCAGCCCGCACATCCGCTCGGGCGACAGGTACACGGTCTTTGACACGCCTCACGGATGCCGCGTCGGGGTCCTGACCTGCTACGACAACAACATCATCGAAAACGCCCGGATCACCGCGCTGATGGGCGCAGAGGTCCTGCTCGCTCCGCACCAGACGGGCGGCTGCCGCTCGCGCAGTCCGCGCGCCATGGGCGCGATCGATCCCGAACTGTGGCATCGCCGTCTTGACGATCCCGCGACGATCGAGGCCGAACTGCGCGGACCGAAAGGGCGCGGATGGCTCATGCGCTGGCTGCCCTCGCGCGCTCACGACAACGGCATGTTCCTCGTCTTCAGCAACGGAATCGGCGTCGACGACGACGAGGTCCGCACCGGCAACGCGATGATCCTCGATCCGTACGGCGAGATCCTGACCGAAACCGGGAAAGCCGCCGACGATATGGTCATCGCCGAACTCGACGGGGCGCAACTGCCCGATTCATCAGGCCGCAGGTGGCTGACGGCCCGCCGGCCCGAACTCTACTCGATGCTCTCGCAACCCACCGGGCTCGAAAAAGACATCCGCAAGGTCAGATTCGAAGAGTAGCCCCATGCGAAAGGTCCTCGTCCTCGGCAGCGGAGGCGCCGGAAAATCGACCTTCGCCAGACGCCTCGGCGAGGCGCTGAACATCGAAGTTGTTCACCTCGACTCTTTCTACTGGAGACCCGGCTGGATCGAACCGCCCAGAGAGGAATGGGATGAGCTCGTCGAGTCCCTTCTCACTCGCGAATCATGGGTCATGGACGGAAATTTCGGCGGGACACTGGAACTCCGCGCGGAAGCCTGCGACACGATCGTCTTTCTCGACCGCTCGCGATGGCTGTGCCTCTGGCGCGTCATCAAAAGAAGGTTACAATATCGGAATAACGTTCGGCCGGACATGGCGCCCGGATGCAACGAGAAGATCGACCTCGAGTTCTTACTCTGGGTCCTGCTCTATCCTGAACAGACCAGGCCGAAAGTCGAAGCCGTGATCGAAAGATTCGGGCCCGGCCGGCGAATCTACCGGCTGCAGACGGAACAGCAGGTCGAAGATTTCTTCGATACTCTCTGCTTCGACTGACCACTCAACCCTCTGGAAAGGAGGCTTCAATCATGTTCGTCGGCCATTACGCCGTCAGCTTCGCAGTCAAGAGCGCAAACAGGACAATCCCGCTGTGGATTCTTTTTCTGGCCGTTCAACTGGTCGACGTCTTCTGGGCCATCTTCGTCCTGACAGGGATCGAAAAGGTGAGGATCGTGCCCGGCATCACGGCCACCAACCCGCTCGATCTCTACTCCATGCCCTACACTCACAGCCTGGTTGCAGCCATCCTGTGGTCGGTCTTCGGATACCTGATCTACCGCTACGGATTCAAACCGAATTCGAAAGCGGCCCTGCTGGTTGGCCTCGGGGTGCTCTCACACTGGTTTCTGGACCTGATCGTCCATCGTCCCGACCTTCAGATCTACGACAACACCTTCAAGGCAGGCTTCGGCCTGTGGAACTATCCCGTCATCGCGTTCGCTCTCGAAGCGATGCTGCTGATCGGGGGACTGGTTCTCTACCTGCGTTCTTCCAGACCGGTCTCGAACGTCGGGAAATACGGCCCGGCCGTCTTCGTCGCTTTACTGATTCTGGTCCAGGCAGGCACAAACTGGGGAAGCCCGCCGTCTTCTCCGAATCAGGTTGCTGTGACCGCTCTGACGGCATACCTCGGATTTGCCGGAATTGTTTATTGGATCGAGCGGCAGCGGAGAGAAGATGAGAACTGACGAGATTGTTCTGGGCCCGTGGATCGGAGGCGTTGGCTCCGATCGCGCGATCGTCAAAATCGGGGTTCGGGGATCCGGCGAGGGCTGGCGCCTGGCGCTCTCCGATCAGGCCGTCACCGTCACGACCGAGAAGTCCTCGCCCTGTGCCGGAGTCACGATTCTGACCTGTCAGTTGAAAGGGCTCAGCCCGAACACTCGATACACTTTCACTCCACTGCACGGCGCTACTGAATTCGCCGATAAAAAGGGCCGATTCACGACGTTTCCCGTTCAGGATGCTCCGGCGTCGTTCAGTTTCGCCTGCAGCGGGGACGCCGTCACCGGATCGAACGACGAGGTCTTCACCCACATCCTGAATGAAGATCCGCTCTTCTTCTGCCATCTCGGCGATCTCCACTACACTGACACCAACTCGACCGAATTGACGCGATACCTCGACAACTACATCGGCGTCTTTCGTCAGAGCCGCCAGGCGGAGCTGTACAGGAATCTGCCGGTCATCTACATGTGGGACGACCATGACTTTTGCGGAGAGGCGAGCGACGGCCTGGCTGCAGGCAGAACCGCGGCCGTTTCGGCGTATCGGCATTTCGTGCCCGGTTATCCGGATGATTCCGAGGTCGGGGACCCGCTCTTCCAGGCATTCACCGTCGGGCGCGTCAGATTCCTGGTGACGGATACTCGATCGGCGCGAACGCCTCGAAAATCTCCCGACGACAGAAATAAATCCATGCTCGGCGAGAAGCAGAAGTCATGGCTGCTGTCTGAACTCCTGGCAGCTCGCTCGCGCCATCCGCTGGTTATCTGGATAAATTCGGTTCCGTGGCTGGGAAAACCGAAGAAGAATGAAGACTACTGGAGAGGATATTCCGTCGAGCGCGACGAGATAGGCGACTTCATCGAAAGAGAAGGCATCCGCAATCTGTGCATGCTCAGCGCCGACATGCATCGCCTGGCGATCGACGACGGTTCGAACAATCACCCGCCGACCGGCCGCGGGGGCTTTCCGATCTTTCAGGCCGCTCCGCTCGACAAAGGCTGGTGGTCGAGGCTCAAACGCAAGGGCGGTCCGTACAGCCAGGGCAACAAAGGCTCAAACCATCAATACGGCATCGTTACCGTCGAGGATGGCGGCGGCGAGACCGTAACAGTCACTCTGCAGGGCAAACGTAAAGGATCCCTGATGACGGACGTTCGTCCCCTGACGTTCATCTCGCCGCGCTGAGCTGGTACAGCGCCGCAAGCGACAGCGTCCGGGTCTGGCTGCTGTTCCAGGGACCGATCGGCTCGAAACCACTGCCGCAATGGAGTAGATAAAATGATCACCCGACACCCGTTCCAATGGCTCGATGAATCCCGCCGGAGAGCTGCCT
>CALBSU010000399.1 GCA_937967285.1 uncultured Acidobacteriota bacterium | reverse complement strand
GCGCATCCGACGATGATTTCGGCCTCGACGCTCAGGTTCTCCGCCGATTACGTCGGAGCGCTCAAGGCGACAGTCGAAAAGGCGACCGGAGCGCCGGCGGTCTTCGTCAACGGCGCAGCCGGTGATCAGTCGGTCAATTTCGCCCGGCGCGGTCAGGAAGAGAAGGATTATGAACTGTTCGGACGCGCGCTCGGCGAGGAGGCCGCCAGGCTGATCAACAGCCTGACCACTCTGGAAACGCCCAAACCGTCAATTGAAGTCCGCGAGACCCGATTCAAATACACGCCTCGAACCGACCTCAGCAATCCAGTGGTGCGCGGACTGTACGAAAAGGCATTCTTTCCCGAACTGATCCCGAACTTTATCGACGAGTACGCGGACGGCGTGAGACCGCGACTGACCGTCGCGCTGCTCAACCGGGAGATCGCTCTGGTCGGCGCATCGGGCGAGTTCTTCTCGAACCATTCGATCAGGCTGAAAGAACGGGCTCGCGTCAGACAGGTCTTCTTCCTCGGCTACTGCAACGGCTACCACCAGTACTTCCCGACCATCGAGGGTGTGGCCGAAGGCGGGTACGGCGCCGATAATCAGGTCTCTCCCGTCGCCGTCGGCGCGGGCGAGGAGATGATGAACACGGCTCTCGTCTGGATCTACCAGATGCTCGGCAAGATCAAGTAGCATGGAGTACGCATGGAGTCCCGCATTCAGGCGGGTTCTTCAGTGGACGAAAGAACAGCCCGCCTGAATGCGGTACTCCATGCTATTTCTTCGGAAAGTCCGGGTGAGCCTTCACCTCGTCGATCTGCTGGTTATGGCGAATATTGTGGAGCGGGATATAGATCAGCCAGTTGTACGCGCTGAGCGTATTGAAGACCGGGAAAGGATGTTCCGACGTATGCGACTTGAGCGGAGCATCTGACTTCTCGGCGAAACTGATGGTCGCGGCCCGTGCTGATTTGAGTTTCTCCATCAGTTCGCTTCTGGTCAGCTTGCCGACCGGGACGATCTGTTCCGGCGCCTGCGCCTTGCCGGTCCGGTTGACCATCACCCGCTCGATGAATTCGCTCTTGCCCTTCGTCTTCTCTTTCCAGTTCGGGTTGAAGGGGGCGGCCATTGCGGCCTCGACCTGTTTGAAGAGCAGCCCTTCGGCAAGGTAGATGTGCTCGACGACCTCGCCCACCGACCATTTGCCCGCGGCCGGCTTGAAATTCCACTGTTCGTCGCTCAGACCCTCGACGGCATCGAGCGTCTGTTTCTGAGACTCCCTGAGCCAGTTCAGGGTTTTGGCGCGTTCTTCTGCGGTCATCTTCTCCTCGTCACTCGCGGTCCGGTCGAACGAAACCGACGGATTGGGCATGATCGAAAAGATCATCAGGATTGCGAGCATCAATTGCATTGTCCGGGCTCCTTATTTTGGTGAATCCTGTCGTGCAGTCTTCACTTTTACAAATGTCATGTTGAGCAACTTCATCGACTCGACGGCGCCGTCGGTCCCGAGCCGGAACTGTACCATTTCAGTTGCCAGCCGGTCATCCTTCGCAATAAAGGTATCGTAGTGAAAATGATCGAGGGCGCTCCGCAGGCTGCTCCAGTTGACGATCAGCCGGGAACCATCGACCGACACCGTGGCGCGGCCGTATGCCGGTTCGTCGTACTCGCCGGCATAATCCTGGAGCGGAAGAGTCGGGCTGGTATTGGGCCGGCGGGCGGCGAACCGCGTGGTGAAGGCTTTGACCTGATCGGCCTCGAAAGCCTTGACGCTTTGGCCGATGTTATCGTTCCAGTCGACGGCGGGAAGTCCGATCAGGCGATCGAGCAGCGCGTAGCAGGCGGCCTCGGGCATCTGGCTCTGATTGAGATTGGCGAGCACGGCGATGCCGATTCCCTTTTTCGGGACTAGCACGATCGAGGCGCGGAATCCGTCGATCGTTCCGCCGTGCATGATGAGATGCTCTCCGCGGTAATCGGTGATGAACCAGCCGAGTCCGTAGTTGAGCTGCGAGGTCACGCTTTCCGGGAAGAATATCTTCCATCGCCCTTCGAGCCTGATGGTCATCTGCGGAGTATGCATTTCGCGCAGGTTCTGAGCGGAAAGGATCCTTCGCCCCTCGAACGATCCGTCGCCGAGCTGGAACCTGATCCAGGCGGCCAGATCGCGAACGCTGGCGTTGATCGATCCCGCGGGTCCGACGTTATCGAGGTTTCTCCACGGCATGGTTTCGATCTTCGCGCCGCGTTTGATGTGCGGAGTCGCATGATCGGCAGCTTTCTGAGCTTCGATCACACTGAGCGAAGCCGACTTCATCCCGAGAGGATCGAAGATGCGCCGCCTGACGAACTCCTCGAAACTGCCGCCCGACGCCGCGCCTACCGCCTCGCCCGCTGCAAGAAACATGATGTTCTGGTACTGAAAGACGGAGCGGAAGGATTCGGTCAACGGGACCAGTCCGATCCGACGCAGGATCTCGGCGCGTCCCCAGGGCGAGCCGAACCAGAGCAGGTCATGACGACTGAGCCCGGTCCGGTGAGTGACCAGATCGCGCAGCGTGACGTTCTGATCTGCCAGCGGATCCGAGAGCCTGAAAGCCGGAAGGTGAACGCGTACCGGATCGTCCCATTTCATTTTGCCGTCATCGACCAGCATGGCCATGGCCGCGGTGGTGAATGCCTTGGTGGTCGAACCGATCGCGAAGACCGTATCGGGCGTGACCGGCGCTTTCGTGCTGACATCCTTGACGCCGAATCCTTTCAGGTAGACAACCTTGCCGTCGCGTATCACGACCGCGGCGGCGCCGGGCGCTCCCCAGTGAGTCATCGCGCCATTCATCACTGCGTCGAGCTCAGCCGTATCCTGGGCTGAGATGCGACCGGCAAAGGCCGCCACCATCAGAAAAACGAAGAGAACAGGAAGATATCTTCGATCGGTTATTTTCATGGTATCGATGTCTGGATCAATTTGAGTTGAGCAGTCGCATCAGTTCGCGCCGGACTTCGGAAGGCCTGTCCCTGCCGCCTCCGATGAAGGCTGCCTCGATCTGCCCCTCGCGATTGAGGACCAGATGCGTAGGAAATAGTGTCGCCTGAAATACTCCCTGAATCAGGGACTCTGCATTCGGAACGATCCGATAACTGAACGGCATCAGTCCCAGGAAATCGCGCAGAGCCGCAACGGAATCGGGCGAGATCGCGAGGAAGACCACGTCCCGGCCTTTGAATTCGGCGACCAGATCGTTGAGCGCCGGAATCTCGCGACGACAGGGGCCGCAGGCGATGAACCAGAGGTTGATCACCACGATCTTGCCCTGCAACGCATTCAGATCGACCGTCGAGCCGTCGAGCGCGATCGCGCGAAATGCCGGCAGCGGGCGTTTTTCGATGGCGATCCGCCCGTCCGCCTCGGCCCGGGACTGAAGCGAAGCGAGCCAGGCGTCGAAACCTTCCTGGCGCCCGGTCTTCTCGACATACGCGCCGCGCAGCCTGTCGAGAGCCTCCTGCGATCCACGTCTGAATGCAGAGAGATATGCCGATTCAGCGTCATCCTTCCGGCCGGCGGCCCAGAGTATCCTCGCCTCGAGCAGATGGCCGGAATATCGTGGATCGAGGTCGAAGGTCTTCGCCAGTCTGACCGCCGTCAGCGCGGAGTCATATTTTCCGGTGCGCAGCAGCAGATCAGCCCTGATCAGATAAGCGCTGCCGGTCATTGAAGGCGTCAGCATACCGCTGATGTCTCCGAACAGCCTGAGCCGTCCGGCGATCAGCAGGTCGACTGCGCGTTCGATCAGCTCCAGCGCGCGCTCGTGACGACTGTAGTGCGCGCTCAACGCGCGAGCCAGATGGTACGGAGCCAGAGGATTTCCGGGCTCCTCTTTCATCCATTCGGCGGCGACCTTATCGGCCAGATCGATCGGGAAATCGGCGTCGCCGGACATCTCGGTGAATATCCTTCGGGATCCTGCGCT
>CALBSU010000398.1 GCA_937967285.1 uncultured Acidobacteriota bacterium | reverse complement strand
GGGGCGGTGACGCTCGCGCTGCTGCTCCGGCTGACGCCGGCCATCATCGGGCTGACGATCGTCGCTTTCGGCACCTCGGTCCCGGAACTGGCCGTCAGCGCGATCGCCGCGGCCAGAGGTTACGTCGATATCACCGTCTCGAATGTCGTCGGTTCGAACATCTTCAATCTTACCTTCCTGCTCGGTCTGACAGCGATCATCCGTCCGCTGGTGATCAGCGGCAATACGATCAAGCTCGAATATCCGGTCATGGTGATCGTGACGCTGATGTGCCTGGCCGTCAGTCAGGACGGCACGATCAACTGGCTCGACGCGCTGCTCTTCATCACCGTCTACGCCGGATTCACCGCCTACAGCGTCAGCCTCGTTCGGGGCAAGATGAGTGAGACGGAGGTCGGCGAGTACCGCGCCGAGGTGAGCGATCTGTCGATCAACAACTCCCGGAACTCGACGCTCTGGAAAAGCATCGGCCTCGTGTCCGGAGGCATCGTCCTGCTCGGCGTCGGAGCTCAGGTGACGGTCGGCAGCGCGGTCGATCTCGCGCGGCTGATCGGTCTTTCGGAACGCATCATCGGGCTGACGATCATCGCCGGCGGGACGGGATTGCCGGAGGTTGTGACCTCGATCGTTTCGGCCGTCCGCGGACGCGACGATGTCGCCATCGGCAACGTCATCGGATCGAACCTCTTCAACATCCTCGGCACGCTCGGGCTCAGTTCGCTCGTCGCTCCGCTGGCCGTCAATGCAAACATCCTTCGCAGCGACAACTGGTGGATGCTCGGGCTGACGCTGCTCATCTTTCCTCTCATGCATACCGGCAGCCGCATCAACCGTCGAGAGGGCGTGCTGCTGTTCGCGGCCTATATCGTCTACATGGTTCTGCTGATCGGATACTGATTCAGTTGTCGGAATCGTCCTTCAGGCTGCCGGCCTTGCGTATGTCGTAGGCGATCGAGACGAAGGCGCTGAGGTATGCATTGACGGCCGCCGCGAGGCCGGCAAAGAGCAGCAGTCGCGGCGTCGCAGACTCAGTCAGCCAGAGCCCGCTCGCCATCACCGCGGCGCACACCGCCGCGATCCATCCCCGCAGGATAACTCCGTGCCAGAAGGCGAAGATGATGATGAAGCTGAGAATCCCGGTGAAGACGCCGAGCGGGTGCGGCCAGCCGACCATCAGCAGCAGTGAGAAGTAGTATCCGACGACGATGCCGCGGACGAATTTCTGAAGTTTGAAGTAGTCCTCGTAAAAGAAGGAGAAGAAGACCGTCAGCCCGGTCACAACCAGCATCAGATTGCGCTCGCCTGAGTCGAGAGCCAGCCCCGCCGTCAGCAGCAGGTGCCAGATCAGGATCAGCCAGACCGGCATCGAATTGCGGAGCCATTTCGACAGTCGCGCCTGGCGGATCACCGTCAGATCGGAGATCAGATAAAGATAGTAGCCCAGCGGAGGCAGGACGATCCCCGGCCAGTGAGCGGCCAGTGTTCCCCGCTTGAACGATACGATCAGCGCGACCACGAGCGCGATGAGCGGCGCCCATTCATAGGTTCGAATATTCGAGGGCGGCTCCTGATACCACTTTTCGATCGATTCGGCGCCGCGCAGCGAAGGTCCGAGCGAGCGATTGATCCGGCGCGCGACCGTCTCCATGATTCCGGATTGATAATTGCGGTCGTGCGCGCGTTCGCGCCGTTCCTCCTCGTCCAGTTGAAGAGGTTGGTGGAACCGGACGACGATCTTGGCGGGCTTCGGCAGCAGCCTGTACTTCGGCCATGCGCGGGCGGCTCCGCCGATCGTCGTCGGTATGATCGGTGCGCCGGTCTCGATCGCCAGTCGCGCGACGCCCATCCGCAGCTCGCCCATCGGCCCGCCCTCCGAACGCTGGCCCTCGGGGAAGATCCCGAGAGCCTGTCCGCTCTCGAGGATATTCAGCGCCTGCCGGTACGCGCTCTCTCCGTGGCCCTTTCTGATGTCGACCGGAAAAGCGCCGAGCGCCGAAATGATCTGACCCAGCACCGGAACCCGGAACAGCGCGTCCCAGGCCATGAAGCGGATCTTCCGCTTCACCGGCAGGCCGATCAGCACCGGATCGAGGTACGACGGATGATTGCCCGCGATGATCACGGGACCGGATTCCGGGATGTTCTCGACGCCCTGATACTCGACGGAGAAGAGGATTCTCAGAATCGCCCAGCCGAGAGGTTTCAGAAAATTGATCAGCATCATATCGGATCAGTGAGAATCGCGCGCCACGTCGGTCCCGCTCGATCCGGTCAGGAAATCGAGATCGGCGCCCCGATCGGCCTGCAGAACGTGATCGATGTAGAGTTTGTAGTAGCCCCGGTTGTACGGGCTCTCCGGCGCCCGCCACCCGGCCCGCCGGCGTTCCAGCTCCTCGTCGGTCACATCCAGATGGAGCTTCCGGGCCTCGACATCCAGCTCGATCCAGTCGCCGTTTTCGACCAGCGCCAGTGTTCCGCCGGCCGCGGCCTCAGGCGCGACGTGCAGCACGACGGTGCCGTAAGCCGTTCCGCTCATCCGCGCGTCGGAGATTCTGACCATATCCGTTATGCCCTGTTTGAGCAGCTTCGGCGGCAGCGGCATGTTGCCGACCTCCGCCATTCCCGGATATCCCTTCGGCCCGCAGTTCTTGAGCACCATGACGCTCGTCGCATCGATCTCAAGATCGGGATCGTCGATCCGCGCATGCAGATCCTCGATCGTCTCGAAGACCACCGCCCGCCCGCGATGCTTCATCAGCTCAGGCGTCGCGGCGGACGGCTTGATGACCGCTCCCTGCGGGCAGAGATTCCCGCGCAGCACTGCGATTCCTCCCTGCCGTGTCAGCGGGTCGCTCATCGGCCTGATCACCTCGCGGTTCCAGCATGGCGCCTCTGCCGTGTTCTCTCCGATCGTCCTGCCGTTGACCGTCATCGCATCCCTGTGGATCAGATCGCCCAGCTCGCGGATCACCGCCGGCACGCCGCCGGCGTAGTAGAAGTCCTCCATCAGATACCTGCCCGACGGCATCAGATCGACCAGGCACGGCACGTCGCGCCCCAGTCGATCCCAGTCCTCCAGTTTCAGCTCGACTCCCATCCGTCCGGCGATCGCCAGCAGGTGGACCACCGCATTGGTCGATCCGCCGATCGCGCCGACAACCCTGATCGCATTCTCGAACGCTTCCCGCGTCAGGATCTTCGACATCCTCAGATCCTCGCGCACCATCTCGACGATCCGCCGCCCCGCCAGATGCGACAGCGAATACCTCCGCGCATCGACGGCCGGTATCGCCGCGTTCATCGGCAGCCCCATCCCCAGCGACTCGACCACGCTCGCCATCGTCGATGCCGTCCCCATCGTCATGCAGTGCCCGGCCGACCGGCTCATGCAGCTCTCAGCCTCCTGAAAATCGCACAACGGCATGGCCCCGCTCCGCACCTCCTCGCTGAACTTCCAGACGTTTGTTCCCGAGCCGATATCCTCACCCCGAAACTTCCCGTTCAGCATCGCCCCGCCGGAGATCGCCAGCGTCGGCAGATCGCAGCTCGCCGCCCCCATCAGACACGCCGGCGTCGTCTTGTCGCATCCCACCAGCAAAACCACCCCGTCCATCGGATTCGCGCGGATCGATTCCTCCACGTCCATGCTCACCAGATTCCGGAAGAGCATCGCCGTCGGCCTCATCGAACTCTCCCCCAGCGACATGACCGGAAACTCCAGCGGAAATCCCCCCGCCTCATACACCCCGCGCTTGACATGCTCCGCGATCTTCCGGAAATGCGCATTGCACGGCGTCAGCTCCGACCACGTGTTGCAGATCCCGATCACCGGCCGCCCGTCAAACAGGTCCTCCGGATACCCCTGGTTCTTCATCCAACTCCGATGTATGAACCCTCCCTTGTCCAGCGGCCCGAACCAATGCGAACTGCGATACTTTTTTGTCATGACTTTTTGAGTT
>CALBSU010000397.1 GCA_937967285.1 uncultured Acidobacteriota bacterium | reverse complement strand
CTGACGCTCGATGTCAAACTCGCCGAGCCGGCGATGAACGGCGGCCAGCCGTCGAACAGCGGCATCTACCTGCGCGGCCGTTATGAAGTCCAGGTCCTCGATGATTTCGGCAAACCCGCCGAGAGCCACGGCATGGGCAGCGTCTACGGATTCATCACTCCCGCTAAAAACGCCTCGCGCCGCGCCGGCGAATGGCAGACCTACGAGATCACATTCGTCGGCCGCCGCCTGACAGTCGTCCTCAACGGCGAGAAGATCATCGAGAACCAGGAGATCCCCGGCATCACCGGCGGCGCCGTCAACAGCAGCGAAGGCCAGCCCGGCCCGATCATGCTCCAGGGCGATCACGGAAAAGTCTGGTACCGGAATATCAAAATAGTAGAAAGTAAAAAGTAGAAAGTAGAAAGGGAGTAGAAAGTAGAAAGTAAAAAGTAGAAAGGGCCTTCAGGAACAACCTGAATTTTCCTAAGCACCTTTCTACTTTCTACTTTCTACTTTTTACTGATTAGCACATGTCCAATAAAACCCGTTACGCAGTCATACTTTCCTGTCTGATTCTCGCACTGACCGGCGCGCTGGTATTCAATGATTACGCCCGAGCGCAGCAGCAGGCGGAAAAGAAGGAAGAAGAGAAGAAACCGGAAGGTCTTTATCTGAAGGCCGACGGCAAGGTGTCGTTCACGACCGACGAGGGGACGTGGCTCTCACTCGATGTCTCTCCCGACGGCAAGACGATCGTCTTCGATATGCTCGGCGACATCTACACTCTGCCGATCGCGGGCGGTGAGGCGAAACTGATCGTCGGCGGGATGTCGTTCGACACGCAGCCGAAGTTCTCACCGGACGGCAAGCTGATCGCTTTTCTGAGCGACCGCAGCGGCGCTGAGCATCTGTGGGTCTGCAAGCCCGACGGCAGCGATCCGAAGCCGATCACAAAGGGCCGCAGCGCCGGAATGCTCATGTTCGTCTCGCCCTCGTGGACTCCGGACGGGGACTACATTCTGGCGTCGAAGTCCGAACGCGGGATCGGAACATTCCATGTCTACATGTATCACAAGGACGGCGGAACGGGCGTCAGCGTGGGGCCGCCGCCTCC
>CALBSU010000396.1 GCA_937967285.1 uncultured Acidobacteriota bacterium | reverse complement strand
AACATCGCCAACCAGATCATCCATACCGACTTCAACATGCTGAGCGTGCTGCAGTACGCGATCGAGGTCCTCAACGTCAAGCACGTCATCGTCTGCGGCCATTACGGCTGCGGCGGTATCAAGAACGCGCTATCGCATCAGCACCTCGGGCTGATCAATAAGTGGCTGCGCAACATCAAGGATGTCTATCGACTCCATCAGCGGGAACTCGAGGGGATCAACGACTCGAATCTGAGGTTCAGAAGGCTGGTCGAGCTGAACGTCGAGGAGCAGGTCTGGAAACTGGCCGAGACATCATTCGTCCAGCATTCGTGGAAGAAGGAGCAGCGTCCGATCCTCCACGGATGGGTCTACGATCTGCATACCGGGTACATCAACGACCTCTTCATGCTGACCCACGAGACGAAGATGGACGACATCTACAAGTTCGAATTCGACGATTGAGACTGAAAGAAGGCGGCGCGGATGAATCAGTCTTCCGCGCCGCCTTGAATCTCATTCGTGCAGATCGAGCACGTCATACCGGGTCACAATCCCCACGATCCTGCCGTACTCCTCGATCAGGACAGCCGGCGAATGCTTGAGGTATTTGGTCGCGCGCTCGACTTCGACCGATTCGTTGACGACCGGGAAGGGAGCGTCCATGACCTCGCTGACCGGCGCCTGCAGCAGATCACGATTGTTGAGGAGCTGCGCCATGACACGCCCCTCGCGGATGCTGCCGACCGAGTTGCCGTCATCCAGCACCGGAAGCTGTGAAAGTCCGTGGGCGTTCATCAGCTGCAGCGCGTCCGAAACCTGATTATCGGGCGAGACCATGACCAGACGCGGCGAGCTGCTCATCTTCATCTCGTTGACCAGACCGAGCGTCATCCGTTCGAAGCCGAGCAGCCGCTTCTCCTTCATCCACTCGTCCGAGAGGAACTTCGAGAGATAACGTTCGCCCGTATCGCAGATGATGAAGACGATCACGTCGTTTTCGGTCAGCGACTCTGCCAGTTTGAGCGCCGCCCAGGCGATCGTCCCGCTGCTCCCGCCGCAGAAGATGCCCTCCTCGCGTCCCAATCTCCGCGCCATGTTGAAAGAATCGCGGTCGGTCACGTTGATGATCTCGTCGATATATTTCATGTGGACGTTCTCGGGGATGATCTCCTGTCCGATGCCCTCGACGAGATACGGCGTCGCCTCCATCAGCTTGCCGGTCTCCTTGTAGGTCTTGAAGACTGAGCCGTATGGATCGGCGCCGACGATCCTGACGTCGTGATTCTTCTCCTTGAGGTAACGTCCTGTCCCGCTGATCGTGCCTCCGGTGCCCATGCCGGCGACGAAATGGGTGATCCGCCCGTCGGTGGCCTCCCAGATCTCGGGCCCGGTTGTCCGATAGTGAGCCTCGGGATTGGCGGGATTGCCGTACTGAAAGACCATGACGGCGTTCGGGGTCTCGCGGGTGATCCGCCGCGCCGTGTTGACGTAATGTTCTGGAGAATCAGGTTTGGCCGCCGCCGGCACCACGATGACGTCCGCTCCGAGAGCCTTCAGATAGCGGACCTTCTCCTGACTGCACTTGTCTGTCATGACGAAGACGCTGCGGTATCCCCTGACCGAGCAACAGAGCGCCAGCCCGATCCCGGTGTTGCCGCTCGTCGCCTCGACGACCGTGCCGCCCGGCTTGAGCTCGCCGCTTTTCTCGGCCCTCTCGATCATGGCGATCCCGATCCGGTCCTTGACGCTGCCGCCCGGATTGTGCGACTCCATCTTGGCCAGTATCAGCGGCTTCAACCCGCGGGAGACATTGTTCAACCTGACCAGCGGCGTGCTCCCCACCAGTTCGAGGATGTTGTTCTTGTAGTTCATAAAACCCCAAATCAGTAAAAAGTAGAAAGTAGAAAGTAAAAAGTAGTAAGCATAAGTCTCGAACTCTCAAATCCTACTTTATACCTTATGCCTTCA
>CALBSU010000395.1 GCA_937967285.1 uncultured Acidobacteriota bacterium | reverse complement strand
TCTCCTCGAAGCGGCGAATCCTGACCATTCCGCGCAATAACTCCAGCGCGTGCTCTCGCGTGATCGTCTTCTCTTCGGCCGGTTGTGTCGATCTCATTGTTTTACCTCGCAACTCCGCACCTTTCTTTCTACTTTCTACTTTCTACTTTTTACTTTCTACTCATTCTCGAGCGTCGAGATATCCCCTTCGGGAAGTCCGAGTTCGCGCGCCTTGAGCAGGCGGCGCATGATCTTGCCGCTGCGAGTCCTCGGCAGCGAATCCGCGAACGCGATCTCCTTCGGAGCGACTGCCGCTCCGAGACGTGTGCGGGCAAACCTGAGCAGCTCGCGCATCAGGCCTTCTGATGGCTCGAATCCGTCTTTGAGCGTGACGAATGCCTTGACGATCTCCATGGCGACCGGGTCGGGCTTGCCGATGACGCCGGCCTCAGCCACGGCCGGGTGTTCGAGCAGTACGCTCTCGACCTCGAACGGTCCGATCAGATGCCCTGAGGTCTTGATCACATCGTCCTTGCGGCCGACGAACCAGAAGTACCCGTCCTCGTCGCGCTTCGCCAGATCGCCCGACAGGTACCATCCGTCGACGAAGCATTTGTGATACCTGACCGGTTCGTTGAGATAGGCGCGGAACATCGACGGCCAGCCGGGCTTGAGCGCCAGTTCGCCCTGCACTCCCGGATCGGCGATCTCCTCGATCCGGTCATCGTCCGTTCTGCGGACGATCGCTGCCCTGATTCCCGGCATCGGGCGGCCCATCGATCCCGGGCGGACATCCATCGACGCGTAGTTGGCGATCATGATTCCGCCCGTCTCTGTCTGCCACCAGTTGTCGTGGAACGGGGTCCCGAAGACCTCGTGGCTCCAGATCACCGCCTCAGGATTGAGCGGCTCTCCGACGCTCGCCAGGAACCTCAGCGAGCTGAGGTCGTACTGCCGCGCCACCTCTGCGCCGGCCTTCATCATCATTCGGATCGCTGTCGGCGCCGTGTACCAGACCGAAACATTCTGGTCCTGCAGGATTCGATACCATCGCTCGAGGTCGAAATCCGCCTCGTCGACGATCATCGTCACGCCGTTGGTCAGCGGCGCGATGATCCCGTACGAGGTCCCTGTCACCCATCCCGGATCAGCCGTGCACCAGTAAACGTCTCCCTCCTGCAGATCCAGCGCTATCTTCCCCGTCAGATGATGCGCCACCACCGCGTTATGCACGTGCAGCGCGCCTTTCGGCTTGCCGGTCGTGCCGCTGGTGAAATGCAACAGCGCCGGCTCCTCGGGATCGGTCGGCGGTATGATGAACTGCCCGCTCGCCTCGTAGATCAGACTGTGATAGTCGAGCGTCCCCGCCACGTTCGTGTGCTGATGATTCTCGCCGACCAGAATGACATGCTCGAGAAACGGCATGCGGTCGCGGATCGGTGCGATCTTGCGCTTGTAGAGAGATTCGGTCGTGACCAGCACCTTCGCCTCGCCGATCTCCATGCGAGCCAGAATCGGCTCCGGACCGAAGGCCGAAAAGAGCGGGCAGAAGACCGCTCCCTGCTTGAAGGTCCCGAGCGCCGTAATGTAGAGCTCCGGCAAACGTCCGAGCAGCGTGAAGACCCGGTCGCCCCGCCCGACTCCAAGACTGTTGAGCACATTGGCGAAATGATTGGTCAGCCCGCGAAGCTGTGTGTAGGTATAATCGCGAACCTCGCCGCTCCGGCTCAGCCACCTGATCGCCAGATGATCCCGCCGCGCCCCGTTGACGTGCCGGTCGACCGCCTCATGCGCGATGTTCAGACCGTTTCCGTTCGGAAGCATATCGAGCTCATCCGCCGCTTCATCCCAACTGAAACGGGAACACTCCAGCTCGTAATCCTCCATGTTCGGAATGACCGCCCGATCATGATGCGACTTGATGATCATGTGATTAACTCCAAGGATGAAGTT
>CALBSU010000394.1 GCA_937967285.1 uncultured Acidobacteriota bacterium | reverse complement strand
GATTGCCGCGATCTTCTCGAGCGCCTCTTTTCCGAAATCGATCGGCAGTTCGAACCACATCGGCAGATGGTCGGACATGTGAAACGTCCGCCAGAAACGGTAGATTTGGGTTCTCTTCTTGTCGGTCTCTGCCTCCCGGTAATCGTCGCCGATCTGTTCGGCGTAACCGGCTTCATCTTCATCGCGATACACGGATTCGAAGAAGTTGAAGACGCCCGCCCGGCAGCTTTCCAGGCGAAGCTGCATGATTTTCGGATCGAAGAAGGCGCTGATGAAGGCCATCTGGTCGTAATGCTTGTTGCGCTCGATGTTGGACGGGAGCTGCTGAAGCTGCTTCGGAACGAAGAAGCGCCCTTTTCTGGTCAGCGCGCCGAAGGTCAGCTTGTCGGTCGTGTTGAAGATGTTGAAATCGCCCAGCAGCACAAGGTTTTTAGCCCACGCCGATTTGTCCCTGACGTGATCGGCAAGGAAGTCCGCCAGATAGTCGATCTCCTCGACGCGCTTCGGGTCCTCCGCCTTGTCGGTTCCCCAGTAGATGTGGACCGTGCAGAGCATGAACTTGAGCCAGCCGGTCTCGAAACCGCATACGAACGGAGTCCGAGCGAGCTGATCGCGCCCTTTTTCAGGCGGAACGACGATCTCGCCCGCCAGGCCGCCGAATTTCACCTTGCGGGAATCGAAGAGGAAGGCCATTCGTTCCTGGTTCCCCTTGCGGCCGCCCGTGACGTCTGTGACGATGAACTTCCACCAGTCTCCAAGCACGCGCCGAACCCATTTGAGGGCTTCGAGGTCGGAGTTGACCTCCTGAACGGCCACCAGATCGAAGCGCGAGAGGATCTCCGCGATGTAATGGATGCTCTCCTGCGTGCGCGGGCCGCCCTTGGCCGAGTCGAACTCGCGGATGTTCCACGTCGCCAGCAGCAGTGTGTCGGATATCGTCCGCGCCGGAATCTCGAGATCGAGCTGCTGACGCAGGCGCAGCAAGCCCTCGGCCGTCGGCCGATCGATAACTTTGGAATCATAGAAATAGGACATGGTTTTCCTGATTTTCGGCGTTTAATTGATCATTTCTCGCCGATGATCGTGGCGATGACGGTGCGTGCGCCTCCGTGGTCGCGGTGTTCGCCGAGGTAGATCCCCTGCCAGGTGCCGAGCAGCAGGCGGCCCTCGCCGATCGGGATCGTCAAACCGCTGCCGAGCAGCGACGATTTGATGTGGGCAGGCATATCGTCCGACCCCTCGATCGTGTGCTCGTAATACGGCGCATCTTCCGGAACGATGTGATTGAGATGCTCCTCGAGGTCGGATCTCACATCCGGGCTGACGTTCTCGTTGATCGTCAGCGATGCGGATGTGTGCTGGATGAAGAGATGCAACAACCCGACCCTGTACTGGCGCAGTTCAGGTAATTGATCGGCGATCTCGCGTGTGACGACGTGAAATCCACGCGGCCGGGTCTTCAATCTGATCGTTTTCTGCAGAAATTCCATTTCGGTACTGTCCGGGCGGCATCGAGCCGGCTAAGGCCTGGGCGATTCATCGCGCGGGTATCGCTGCAACAGGCCGGTTTCCTTCATCATTTTCTCAATGGCATCGATATCCATCGGAACGAAATCGGAAACTATCTCCTTCCCGTTTTCGGTGATCACGATCAGGTCCTCAAGTCTGATGTAAATCTTCTCTTCGGGGACCGTCAGCGCGGGTTCGATGGTGAAGACCATGCCGGCGCGGAGCGGCCCGGCATACGGACCGACATCGTGAGTAGCCATGCCGACCCAGTGCCCCAGCCCGCCGCGGGGATCGCCGGCCGATCGTTTGTATGCGGCGACGAAGTTACGCGCCGCAGCCTCGTAGCTCGGCTTCGAGAATTTCGATCCGGCCAGGATCGACTCCATTTCGGCCGCCGCCTCGCCCTTGATGACAGAGGCAGTTACGCCGGGTCGAATGGCGTTCAGAATCGACCTGTAGCAGGCCAGGTAAAAACCGTAAAGTTCCCGCTGCCAGTCGCTGAAACGGCCGTTGACCGGCCACATCCGCGTCACATCGCTCATGTAATAGCCGACATCCGGAGCGAAATCCATGAGCAGGAAGTCGCCGTCCTCCATGCGCCGTTTACCGGCGTTGTAATGCGGATACCATGCGTTACGGCCGCTCGCGATCAGCGAATAGTAGGCTTCTCCCTGAGCGCCGTTGCGGTAATAGATATATCTGGCCATTGCATCCAGTTCATGTTCCATCATTCCCGGCTCAGTCGAGCGCATGCCTTCGATCAGGGCCAGTCCCGAGAGACGCGTCGCTTTACGGATGAGAGCGATTTCACGGGAGCTTTTGATCAGGCGCAACCCGTCGATCGTCGGAGTCAGGTCCCGGACCTCGAACTGCGGGAACCGGTTGCGAAGCAGCGCAATGAAGCTGCCTTCGCGGGACGTTCGGCCATCCCAGGGGTCGGCGGCGAAATCAGCGATCTGTCGAATGGCCAGATCACGACTCATTGCCGCGCCTTCGGCGGGACTGAAGGGGGTATAGATCTGACGTCCCGAAGTCCTGGCCGCCCTGGCCAGATGCTCGCCGAGCATCTCGATCCCGAATACGGCATCGAGGCCGCTCAGCTTGACGATCAGTTCATCATCCTCTGCCGAGAGCAGCTTCCCTTCTCCCCTTTCCCTCGCCGGATTTCGGTGCGGGAGATAAATCGAAGCCCTGCGCGTCGCCCCGTCGAGAAGGAGGTAGGCATGCGGCACATCGATTCCGCAAAGATAATAGAATTCGTTGGTCTGTCGAAATCGCGTATAACCCGCCGGACTCGATGCTCCCTGAAGCACCGCCATTCCGTTGTCGCCGATCGATTTGAATACCTCGGCCCTCCGCGCGGCGAACTCCTCGGGCGGAAAGTCGGTCGTGAAGAGCGGGAAGCCCTCCTGCGCCAGCCCGACAGTTACGAAAACGCTGAGCAGCGCCAGCAGTTCAAATGCTCTTTTGATCATGATCCGTTCCTCGGTTATCGGCAGGCGATCCCACGCCGCTCAGTCTATTTTTTCCTGAAGACGAAGTAGTGCTGAAGCGGCAGGAAGCTGTGATATTCGACGAGCTCAAAACCTGCCGGGAGCCATTCGCTGAGCACCTCCATGGCGGACATCTTATGATCGCGCGGGATCTGGAGCGGAAATTCCTTCGGGTCCTGCTCTGCGCGGTATTCGATGAGAGCCACTCTGCCGTCGGGCGCCAGCGCCTCGCGGATCATGGCCAGCATCTGTTCGGGCTGGCCGAATTCGTGGTATGCGTCGACCAGCAGTATCCAGTCCATCTTTCCGGGCGGGAGTTTAGGATCGGCGATATCGCCGAGGATCGGGTAGATATTCCGGATGGCTGCTTCCTTCATCCGCCCCTGCAACTGATCGAGCATCCCCTGCTGGATGTCGACGGCGAAGACGGCCCCGCGCGGGCCGACGCGCCTGGCAAGCCGCAGGCTGTAATACCCGAGTCCGGCTCCCAGATCGGCCACCAGGTCGCCGTCCTTGAGATTCATCCTGTCGATCATCTCTTCCGGTCGCTCGTACTTCTCGCGAAATTCCGAGAGCA